>JAQVKX010000017.1 GCA_028694425.1 Candidatus Gastranaerophilales bacterium | reverse complement strand
TCATACTTTTAATAACATTATTTTTGCTGGGTTTGACAAAAGCAGTTGCCGTCAGTTATGTTGATACGCCTGTTCCAAATTCTTTAGGCAAAAGCACAATTCCTTCAAAAAGCATTATGATAAGTCCTTATAAAGACAACAACGAAAAATTGTATGCCGTTGTGGGAAAAACTCAAATGATAAAGTTTGATGAACCGGTAAAGAGGATTTCCATAACAGATCCTTCTTTGGCTGATTTGGTTTTACTATCTCCAAAAGAACTTCTTTTAAACGGTAAAAAAGCTGGTAGAACAAGTTTACTTTTTTGGGGTTCTGCTGATAAACCCGTATTTTTCAACATGGTTGTGCAACAGGATACGGATGCTGTAATTCAAGCCATTGAACAAATTGCACCAAATGAAAACATAAAATATAATTTTACCGATGATGGATTAATCCTCTCCGGTAAAGTTTCTTCAACAAACATTAAAAAAAATATTGAAGATGTCGTTAAAGCTTATAACATAAAATTTGTTGATTTGTTGGAAAGCCCTACAAAACAAGTATTGCTTGAAGTTAAAATAACCGAAGCCTCCAGAAATTTTACAAAAACTCTTGCTTCTCAGTTTAGTGTAGGGCAAGATGCTGCAAATTTATCGGGAATCAGCTTAGGAAACATTGTAGATGGCGGTAATGCTTTATTTAACGGCACTGCAGCAAAATATTTATTCTCATCTCCGTCTGCAAACATAGCATGGGCAATAACTGCTGCCGAAACAAAAGGTTTAATCAGAATATTGGCGGAACCGAAACTTTTGGCGATAGACGGTCAACCGGGGAGTTTTAATGTAGGACAGGAAATCCCTTACCCTGCTTCAGTAGGATTATCGTCAACAACTTCTTACAGCTTTAAGAATACGGGTGTAATTCTTAATTTTACGCCTACGATTTTAGAAAAATCAAACAGGGTTATTTTAAAATTGTCGCCGGAAGTTTCAGAAATTGATGAATCTTATAAATCCGGGGTTGCCGGAGTACCCGGCTTTAAAACAAGAAAAGTCGATACAACGGTAGAACTTGCAGACGGTGAAACGCTGGTTATTGCAGGTTTGCTTTCACATTCAACATCAAGTTCAAACACTCAAGTCCCGGGAATTGGAGATATTCCGGTAATCGGGTTTTTGTTTTCAAACTTCAGTCGTACCAAAAAAGAGACAGAACTCGTTATATTTATAACACCTAAGATAGTAGAGGCAGACAGAAACAATACAGGAATGGAGCTATGACAAATTATCAAATCCCGACAGTAATAATAGACACAGAACCTCAATCCATAGAATTGTTAAATTCATACCTGAAAGAACAGGATTATATTGAAATAATCGGCGAGTTTAGCGATATTGTAGCAAGTTATAATGCTATTTTAGAACACAGACCGGCAATTGTTATTATTGATATTTCAAAAAAATCTGACCTTGCACTTGATATTATCGGTAAAATTTCACTTAACCATAAAACCTGCAAGATAATAGTAACTTCCTCAAATTATTCAACCGAAACAATAATAAAAGCAATGCGTGCCGGTGCAAGAGAGTTTTGGCCGAAACCTTTTATCAAGGAGGATATTGTAAATTCTCTGGAGAAACTTAAACATTATGTAGGCGGAAATAATTTAGATAATAAAAAGTGCAGAATTATTACAACGTTTTCCAACAAAGGCGGAATAGGTAAAACCGCCCTTGCGACAAACTTGGCTTTGGAACTTGCCAATATGACTAAAGAAAAAGTTGCTTTGATTGACTTGAACTTACAATTGGGTGATATTACAACGTTTTTGGATATAAATCCTTCTTTTGATATTTCTTATGTAATCCAAAATTTGTCAAGAATTGACGAAACATTTTTATTAAGCACTTTGGAGAAATACAAAGATTCAAACCTGTATATTTTAGCTGACCCTCCGTATTTAGAACAAGGTGAAGATATTACCGCAGAGCAGATTTCAAAGTTATTTGACGTTTTAAAACAAGCATTTTCTTATATTGTAGTAGATGCAAGTGCAAGTTTTGACGGAAAAACCATTACTGCGTTGGACAATTCCGATTTAATTCTTCTGGTAACAATTGTCAATCTTCCTGCGATAAGAAACTGCCAAAGATGCTTGGAATTGTTTGAGAGACTAGGTTATGAAAGAGAAAAAACAAAAATTATTCTTAACAGGTTTATGGAAAACGACGAAATAAAGGTTGAAGATGTTGAAGATGTTTTGAGCAAAAAAATTTACTGGAAAATCCCGAACAATTATTTTACAATCATGTCAGCGATAAATAAAGGAATTCCTGTGGGGGTTATCAATCCGGATTCCAATATTGCACAAAGTTACAGAGAGTTGGCGGCAATGCTGTCCGATAATATCTACAAGCAAGACTTTGGGAAAAAAATTGCAAGAAAACCGTTGTTTAATTTTACGGGGTTGTTCAAGTAAGGAGGTAACTAAAATTTTTTAGTAATAGGTGTTTACCCCTCGCCCTTTGGGGGAGAGGGATGAATTTCGAAACGAGGTACGAGTTTCAGAAATTCAGGGTGAGGGGTAAAGATAGAAAGTAAGTTTTTTAACCCCTCACCATTTTTCTAACATTCGAAAAATAAATTTTTCTCACGTTGAAAAATTTCCTCTCCCCCAGAGGAGCGAGGGAAAAAGTAAGGAGTAATAAGTGTCACTTAAAGACAGGTTAAATACAAAAAGCCAAATAATGCCTAAGATAGAAGCCGAAACCACTATGGCACACGCTGCCACCGGTGATTTTTTGAATTTAAAAGAACAACTTCATGTGCTTTTGGTTGAAAAAGTAAATTCTACTCCGACTTGGATAAATTATGATGATGAACAGCAAAAAGAATTAATTAAGCAATTTGTTGAAAGTCAGTTAATTAATAATTTCAAAAATGTTCCGCTAAATAAATTTGAAAAAGACAGGCTGATTAAAGAAATCATTCAGGAAGCAAAAGGTTACGGACCATTAGACCCGTTACTTGAAGACCCTACAATTTCAGATATTTTGGTTAACGGGGCAAAAGATGTTTTTGTGGAAAAAAACGGTAAACTTTATAAGACTAATGTAACATTCAAAGATAATCAGCACTTAAGAAACATAATAGAGCGCATAGTTTCCAAAGTCGGAAGAAGAATTGACGAAAAATCTCCGATGGTTGATGCAAGACTTGCGGACGGTTCCCGTGTAAATGCAATTATTCCTCCGCTTGCAATTGACGGTCCTTCCCTTTCCATAAGAAAATTTAAACAAGATGCGGGAAATCTGGAAAGTCTTTTAAAATGGGGAACATTGTCAAATGAAATTGCCCAAACACTTTCAATGGCTGTAAAAGCAAAATTAAACATAGTAATAAGCGGCGGTACAGGTGCAGGTAAAACAACTTTGTTAAACAGTTTGTCATCCCAAATACCTAATGACGAAAGAATTATAACAATAGAAGATTCTGCGGAACTTTCCCTTCAACAGGAACACATTGTACGTTTAGAAACAAGAATTGCCAACATAGAAGGAACAGGACAAATAGCAGCAAGGGATTTAGTAATAAATGCATTGAGGATGCGTCCGGATAGGATAATAGTGGGCGAATGCCGCGGTGCTGAGACTCTTGATATGCTTCAAGCTATGAATACCGGCCATGATGGTTCTCTGACGACTTTACACGCAAATTCCCCAAGGGATGCCCTCTCAAGGCTTGAAACCATGGCAATGTATTCGGGAATTGACTTGCCGGAAAAAAATATTAAGTCGCAAATTGCTTCAGCGGTTAATTTAATAATTCAAATAAGCAGAATGCAAGACGGTACAAGAAAAATTACTTCTATATCGGAAATTACCGGGATGGAAGGCAATGTTATTTCTATGCAGGAAATATTTGTATTTGAACAAACCGGATTTGAAAACTCTAAAGTTCAGGGGCATCATGTTTCAACCGGTATCAGACCTAAATTTGTCGATAAACTTAAGGAAAAAAGCCTTTCTATACCGTTAGAATATTTTAACAAAGAGAGAAAACACACTTATATTAACGGAGCGAATGCGGATATTAAGCTGACAGAGCAAAGTTCCGTTATAAAAAGTCGTCTTATCAACCGAAACGATAATATTTTTAATCAAAGGTTACAAAAATGATTTATTTTATTTTGAGTTTAATCATCGGTATAAGTGCCGCAATCTTTGTTTGGGTAATTTTTATGCTGGAAAAAGGTTTAAGCCCTAATACTCTCAGAAGACTTGACAGAATTAAACGTAAATCAAATTTTATTCAAGAAGATGAAGCACAAGATGAACTTGATATAAATGCTTTAAATTTCGAATATAAATTCCGGATTTTAGGAAAAATATTAAAAGAGTATAAATCTGTACAGAAAATTAAAGATATGCTTCGGCTTGCAGATGTTAAAACCTATACGGATGTTTTTGTTTTAATAAGTATTTTATGTGCATGCCCTTTTCTTTTGTTTTTATTAACATCTTTTAAACTAATGTCTTTATTTGCGTTTGCAGGATTATTTTTTCCGACAATATACTTAAAATACCTTATTAATAAGAGATTTTTGGAATTTTCCAAACAATTTCCGGATGCACTTAATTTAATGGCAAGTTCACTAAGAGCAGGACATCCCTTATTTTCTGCAATAGATATTGTTACCGGAGAAATGCCAAAACCTATTTCAGATGTTTTTTCAACGGTTCAAAAAGACATTTCATTGGGTATTGATACAAAAGACGCATTTTACAGTATGACAAAATCTATGCCGCAAAGCATAGATTTAAGATTTTTTATCACTGCGGTTTTAATCCAAAAAGAAGTCGGCGGAAATCTTGCGGAATTGCTTGACAGTCTTTCAAATACCATAAGAGAAAGATTTAAATTAATGGGACAATTGAGGGTTCAGACTGCCCAAGTAAGACTTTCGGGGATTATCATAAGTGTTGTGCCTGTTGTGGTACTTTTAGTTATATTTTTTATGAATCCTGAGTACATAAAACCTTTGTTTGATACAAAAGACGGACAAATAGCCCTATATTCGGCAATAGGTTTAACTGTTCTCGGATATTTTGCAATTAAGAAAATAAGTAATATAGAAATTTAGGAGGAAAATTATTCTTACAACGTCTTTGATAATCGGAATATTGATTTTAATCTTAATGCTCATATTACTTTATGAGCCGTCTTCCCTGCTTGAAAGAAGATTTGCAAAAACTATCATCAAGCAGGAGAGATTTTTTGCAAAATTAATGAATAATTTGCAAGAAATATTAAAACCTTTCTCCGAACAAAACGCCAAAACATCAGATTATATAAGCAAAAGCAAAAAACTCTTACTTCAAGCAGGTTATGCATCTTCCGAAGAAGATGTTATAAAATATGATGCAAGAAAACTCGCAAATGTTGTGGTAGCAGGCGTTTTGCTTTTAATTCTTTTGATAATCTCTTTTTCAATAAATATGCTTATTATCTCTGTGCTTACTTTATATTTGGTTTATAAATGGCCGGAAATGAAGCTGAAAAAGGAAATTAAAATAAGACAGAAGGAATTTATGAAGTATTTACCCGATGCCGTTGATCTTTTGTCAATTTGTGTTCAGGCGGGTTTAGGTATGGATGCGGCTTTTGAAAAAGTTGCAGAAGAATTTACCCTTACTTCAAAAACCGTTTCTGTTGAATTTTCCAGACTTAATAAAGATATTCTCTCAGGATTTAACCGTGAGGATGCTTACAAAAACCTTATTTTAAGAAACCAAAACCCAGACTTACAGTCGTTTGTGGCATTGTTAATCCAGACCGAAAGGCTTGGAACAAGCATAACCCAATCACTGGATGCTTTTTGCGATGCAATGAGAACAAGAAAACGGCAAAGGATTGAAGAATTATCACAGCAGGTCAGCACAAAAATGACAATTCCCATGGTCTTGTTTATGTTGCCCGCAATCTTTATTATAATAATGTATCCGGCTATTCAAAAAATCATGGTAAGTCTGGGACATTAAATATATGATTGTTCTGCACGTTGGGCTCGTGTTTCATCGACATATTTTCTAAGTGCCTCAATTAGTAAGGTGGGCATACTTGCCCACCTTACTAATTTATAAAAGTTTACATTTGTTTTTAGTTCTAAAATCCTGTGATAATAACTGTTTTTGCTCATTATTTTTTAAGGTGCGGTTAAGTTTTGTAAACATTTTTATATAAAAAGAATATAAAAAGTCAATATTTTTTATGTATTTGTTTTTATATATATACAGAGAACAAAAACGAAAAAGAGAAAGCGAAGACAATGACTACACTACTTAATAGTGAATCAATTTCTGATAAATATAAAGAGGTATCCGAACTCGTAGATCTTTCTAAGAGTTTGAAGCCCGAAAGAAAAAAGAAAACTATGAAAGAGCTGATGCAGCAATCTTTTTTCCACGGGGCAAGTTGGATTGGATACAACTTTATTGCATAGATTCAAAAGGATGGGAAAATTTTTAGGTATTTCAAGCGAACATTGTTCGCTTTTTTTTATTTAGAGATATTTCTAGTGTTATGATTTTAAAATAATATGATATAATAATCCTAATGGTAAAATTGGGAGGATATATTATGGCAAGAAAAGCAATAAAAGTTGAATTTAAAAAAGGCGAAAAAGAAGAATTAACAAGGATTGTAAACAGTTCAAAATCAGAACAGAGGATGGCAACAAGAGCTAAAATTATTTTACTTGCCAGTGAAGGCAAAAAACTTGATGAAATTGAAAAAATAGTCGGTTTAAGCCATCAGAACGCTCAAAAATGGCGTCAAAGATTTATTAAACACGGATTAGACGGTTTAAATGATGCTAAGGGCAGAGGAAGAAAACCTCAAATAGCCCCTGCAACCCAATCAAAAGTCGTTTTTTTAGCTTGTTCTAAGCCTGATAACGGCAAAGTCAGAAGAAGCCAAAGAGAAATTGCATCTGAAATCGGATTAAGTCAAAGCAGTGTTAATCATATTCTTGCCAGAGCCGATTTAAAACCGCATAAAACGGAATATTGGTGCGGAAATAGTCCTGACCCTGAATTTGAAACAAAGCAGGCACAGGTTATCGGATTATACTTAAATTCGCCTGAAAATGCTCTTGTTATTTCTGTTGATGAGAAAACTCAAATTCAAACACTCGGAAGAGAGCAGGAAGTTTTGCCGATGATAAAAGGACATCCTCGAAAATTAACAGCAACATACAAAAGAAACCTAACAGCTTGCCTGTTAGCGGCATTACATGTTCATGCAGGACACATTGATGGCAAATGTGTGGAAAGAAATAATCATGAGTCATTTTTGGAATTTTTAAAAGAATTGTATCAAAAATACAAGAATAAAAACAATACATTGTACATTATTGCAGATAACTTGAGTGTAAACAAACATGGAGAAATAAAGGATTGGTTAAAAAAACACAAAAAGGTAAAAATGTTTTTCACCCCAACATATTCATCTTGGCTAAATCAAATAGAGATATGGTTTAACATATTTTCGAGGGACGTATTGAAGGATGGCGTATGGAATTCAAAAGAAGAATTAATAGAGTGCATAATCAACTATATCAAACATTACAATAAAACCAAAGCGAAGCCTTTTAACTGGACTTATACAGGTAAAGCTTCGACTAAATAATTACATATTATTTAGAAATCATTACATTAGGTGTTGCACTTTAGAGCAGAAATTGGGTTTATAAGCAGTTTTCTTACAAACTTTTGGAAGAAATTAAGCGAATGTTTTTCCTTAATTTCTTCTTTTATTTCAATGGTTTTTAAGTGAAGTTTATAAGATTCTGCCGTTTTTGAAACATAAATTTCAGCAATAATTTTTTTTGGTTGATTGTCTTTTTTGGGCTGAGAATCTTTTGTTTTAATACTTATAAAAGGAGTATAAGCATTTGGCGGCAACATAGATGTTGGATCTACAATCAGTTGTTCATATTCATCAATTGTTTGATTGTCATCTTTAAAAACTATTTTTAAGTACAGGGAGTTAATATCATATTTGGAAATATTTTTAAACCTTACTTCCAACTTAATTATACTTTTTTGAAACCAATTTGTTTTAATAGTTCCGTTAAAATCTTCTAACACAATATCGTTAATTGAAAGAATATTATTTTTAAAATATTCTTTTACATTTTTAATCTTATATTCATACAAATTAGCTTGGGCTATGTTGCCTTCTATGGCAGCACTTTCAGATAAAACGGATAAAAATCCCAAATATTCTTCATAATTAATTATTTCGGGGGATTTTTGAAAAACATCATCAAAGTACTTATATGAAAGTTTTGGGTCTTCATCCTCCAATAGTATTGCTAATTTATATTTTATAATTGGTGCATTTACTATTAATAAAGCATTTTTTAGACAATTTATGGCTTCATCGGGTTTCATATTATCAAGATAGGTTTCCGCAAGGTAAACATAAGCCGATGCAAGACTGTTATTAACATAAATTATATCATTTTTCTTTTTTATAATTGTTAGATAGTATAATGCTTTTTCATATTTATTGATTGCACTTATATAATCCCCCGAATTATAATATTTATCTCCAATTTTGATATAAACATCAGCTTTATAAAGGATTAATTTTTTATTTGGCTGTTCTTGTATTTTATCCATGACGGCTTGAGCTTTTTCTAAGCTGTTCATTTCTGCATATAAAAGAGCGAGCTTGTATTCCGGTATGTATTCATTATACGGTGCTTTTAAATCAGCTTTTTTATACTCCTTTTCAGCATTTTTGAAATCTTTTTTAAGCTCATATAAAGTTCCGAGTTTTAAATTTATTTTATAATTATCCGGATATTTTTTTTCTAAGTAAATATTTTTATCGATTAAAACATTTACTAAATATTTATCAATTTTTTCATCCTGTGATTGTTTATTTGTCTGTGCTTCATAAACTTGGTGCTGAATTACGAAAAACAAAATAGTAACAGCAACAAAAACAAAGAAAACCGTTGAAAAAAAAGTTTTTAAATATTCAAAAAATGCATCTTTATTAAATTTAATCATTACTTTCCTGTATTGATATTGACTCTAAACCTTTTAATCCCTGAAATTTTTTATACAAAGACTGAACCGGTTTTTTCCCGTTAATGTCAAATATTGCGATAATTCGGGTTAATTGTTCGTTATGTTCTTCATGTTTTCTGGAAACTTCGTGAATATAATCAAAATTTTCCATAATATAGCTGTGAATATTCTCTGCATCTTCATTCCTGCAAGTTGCAATTACTCTTATATGTTTAAGATTTTTTGTACTGTATACAAGAACATTTTTTTCAAAAAGTCTTATAAGAACAAGGACACTGACACTAAATACGGTTGCAACAAAAGCTATGTTAAACATTCCTGCACCGCATGCCATACCTATTGCAGCTGCTACCCAAAGAGTTGCCGCTGTGGTAAGACCGGAAACGGAAGAACCATGCCTTAATACCGTTCCTCCGCCGATAAAACCAATCCCTGTAAGTACCTGTGCAGCAATTCTTGCAGGATCTCCGTACGCCTGAGGGTGTGATTGGTCAACTGCCATCGGGAAAGCATATATTGACAGAATTGTAAAAACGCAAGAGCCTAAACAGACTAAAATATGGGTTCTCAATCCTGCGTATTTGTTTGTTATTTCTCTTTCAAGACCTAATCCAAACCCCAATATAACCGCCGCCAGTATTCTTGTTAAAATTGCTAAATCAAAATTTATATCGTGCATATTAGCCCCTTTTTGCCTTATTATACCATTTCTTAAATAAATTAGCTAATTTGTTTAAGTTGTTGTTGCTGTAAGTAATTTTTTTCTGTAATAACTTTCTTACCGCTTTCTATTTCAAGCTGTCTTCTTGCATCTCCTGCAATTTTGCCACCTCTTTTAGCGGCAATTTGGTTTTTTGTAAAACCATGTGCGTTTGTATTTTGTACAATTTCTTTTGTAGAAGCTTCGCCTAACATTGTAAAAATAAGCTCCAAATCTGTCATGTGGTCTCGTAAGTTTTCCCGATGCAATCCCTTTAAATCTTTATATTCAGAAGGTGTTAAGCCGAAAGTGGCTTTAGAGATTTCAGCCGTTAATATTGAATATTCCCGACCTTCTTTAACGCCTCTGTTTTTCCATTCGTCCGTTAATTCATCTCTTATTGCAATTCCTCTTATGCGTTTTTCAATCCAAGCATCCGAATAACCTTTAGCCCTGTATAATTCTCTCATCCTTTGTTGTGCAAGTTCAGGATTTTCAATTTCTTGAACTCTTTCATAACCTACTTTAGCCAGCCATCTTTTAAACGGTTCTGCTTTTTTGCTTGGGATAGATTGGAGTATACGAAAAAGTGTTTCTGCATTTGCACAATCAGTTTCTCTCATTTTTCCATCAGGTGCCTCTAATTTTAACTGTACGATTTTTTCGTACAGTTCATCAAAACCCTCTTTTTCTTTGAGTTTTATTTTTAAATCACTCCAATACCTTCTTGCATTTTTGCTTTCTGATAATACTTGGACCACGTCAATAACAGAAAAATACCATTCATTATTATATAATGTTCGTCTGATATTATTTCCTTCAAAAACTATTAAATCATGTCCCATTTTTCATCCTCATTCGTCTTTACCTAACCTTACTTTTCGGATCTAACACATCTCTTATTGTATCACCGATTAAGTTAAATGATAAAACTGCAACAAAAATTAAAAAACCGGGAGTTAAAAGCCAAGGACGATATAAGATATTAATGTATTCCTGTGCCTCCTTAAGCATGTTTCCCCAACTTGCATCCGGCTGCTGGATACCTAATCCCAAAAAGCTTAACCCTGATTCTGAAAGAATGTAGGAAGGAACGCTTAAAGTCATTGCAACGATGACATAACTTGTGGTTTGCGGAAGAATATGTTTTATAATAATCCTTAATCTTGAAGCTCCGATTGACTGAGCGGCTTGGACAAATTCCTGAGTTTTAATCGATAAAACCATTCCCCGAACAACACGAGCAAAACCCGCCCAACCGATTAAAGCCAAAATAACCACAATCAATATAAACCTTTGGATACTTGTCATATTTGAAGGCAAAATCGCAGCTAAAATTATTAAAAGATAAACTCGGGATTGACATGACGGCTTCGGCAAATCTCATCATAAGCATGTCGACTTTACCGCCAAAATATCCTGAAATTCCGCCATATAAAAGCCCTATCGGGAATAATACAAAAAGTGCCAAAAATCCGATTGTCATTGAAATTCTTCCGCCAAAAAGCAGACGTGAGAAAACATCCCGCCCGTTTATGTCTGTACCGAGCAAGTAAAGGTGTCCCCCAAGTGTTACACCGATAAAATGTCTTGAACAAGGGATTATGCCTAAGAATTTATATTTTTCACCTCTGACAAAAAATTTGAGAAAATACTTTTGGCTTCTGTCAAGTTTATAATCAACCTGCATAGCTTCGGGGTCAAATTCCCGTTTGTAATTATAAGTGTATGGCAATGATAATTTTCCGTGTTCATTTATTGTAAAAATCTTTGAAGGCGGAGCGTAAGCCATTTTTCTGTCTGAAAAATCTTTGGAATACGGTGCTATAAAATCCGCAAAAAGCAGGGAAAAATAAATTATAAACAGCACAATAAGGGCTATTAATGCGAACTTGTCACGCATTAATTGTTTTATTATAGAAGTATTTTTGTGATTTTCGTTCATTTTTATTATTGGGTGAATGGGTTAACGGGTGAATGGGTGAACAGTTTTGCGTAACTTATCACCTTATCACCTTATAACCTTATCACCCCCCTTTAACCCTAATTCGAGGGTCAGTAATTATCAGTAAAATATCTGCAATTAAATTACCTGCAATCAGCATTACCGCACCCATCATTAAAGATGCCATGACAAGGTTAATGTCTGATTTCAAGACTGCTTCCAAGACTAATCGACCAAGTCCCGGATATTGAAACACGTATTCGGTCAATGCCGCACCGCTTAACAATGATGCAAATTCAAAACCCAGCATTGTTATCATCGGGTTAATCGCATTTCTCAAGGCATGTTTATAAATAACTTTAAATTCACTCAAGCCCTTTGCTCTGGCAAATTTAACATAATCGCTTTCTAAAACGTCAAGTAAATTTGCTCTCATTTGACGCTGAAGTCCTGCAAGAGATATCGTAAACAAAACGGTTGTAGGCAATACCAAATGTCGGGTTAAGTCCCATATTTTTGCTGCCAAATTCATATCGTTAAAATTGTAACTTGTAAGTCCGCCAACGGGGAACCACCCTGTTTTCACGGCAAAAATCAAAAGCAAAATCGCAAAGAAAAACGACGGGATTGCCATTCCTATACTTGTTAGCACCGTAAGCATTCTATCAAGGGGTGTTTTCCATCTTATTGCAGCTAAAATCCCAAGCGGTACACCGATAATCCAAGTTAAAAATATTACAATTACAGTTAAAAGCAAAGTATTTGGTATCCTTTCTTTTAATTTAGCTGCAACACTTTCACCTGTTGAGCAAACTCCCAAATCACCTTGGACAAAGGCTTTTGCCCACAGGAAATACTGCACGTAAATCGGTTTGTCAAGTCCTAATCTTTGGGTTTCTTTTTGCAGTGTTTCTTTTGAGATTGACGGATTTAATTTTAATTCCGCAAGCGGGTCTACAGGGCTTAATCTTATAATAAAAAAGCTTATCAGCGATACCAGTATTAATAATGGTATTGTTTGCAAAATTCTTTTTAGTATGTAAATAAGAATATTCATTAATAGTCCTTTGTTTGTGTGAAATGTGAAAGGTGAAACGTAAATTTAAATTTCTTTTCACATTTCACATTTTACGTTTCACTTTATGAAAATTTCATCCAAATTGTATGCTACTCCCGCAAGCGGTGAGGGAAATATATTCCCGAATTTTTTGCGGATTGCGGTTACTCTCGTCGGCGAATACAGGTAAATTATAGGCTTTTCGTCATAAATTATCTGCTGATATTGGTCATAGAGCTTCTTTCGGTCTTGAAAAGTTATTTTTAAAGACGCCTCGTCAATTATTTTATCAAGCTGTACTTCCCAAGGCAATCTTTTTGTCGGTTTGCCGTCAGGACGTTGATTAAAAAGATGTAGCGAACCTGTCGAATACCAAACGTTTTGACCGTTATGAGGTTCTAAAGGCGAGCCTGTAAGACCCATTATAACCAAGTCCCAATCAAGAGAATTTACCAGTTTATTTACGAGGGAATTAAATTCTACAGGCTTAAAATTAACTTTCATTCCTAAATCTTCCAAATCCTGTTTAACCATAACACCGATTGCTTCACGTTCGGTGTTTCCAGCATTTGTATACAGGTCAAATTCGACCCTGTTACCTTTTTTATCATATAAAACTTTATTTTTCCAATAAAATCCGGATTTTTTCAGGTAATATTTTGCCTTATTAATATCTTTCGGATGTCCTTTTGTAAGTTTTTTGTTTAAGTAAATAGAATTAAGACTTTCAGAGGTAAAAAGCGGTGAAGCAAGACCGTTTGCAATATTGTTGACCATGTTTTGTCTGTCGAGTGCCAAATCTATTGCATAACGAAAGTTTTTATCATTAAACCAAGCCTGCTTTTTAGGATTGACGTAATACTTACCTTGAGCATCTTTTCTTGAATTTAGATTGATTGCAACAAACATTGTTCCTGTATCGGGTCCGATATTATAAATTGTATAATCAGATTTTGCTTCTTTTTTCTTGTATCTGCCGACATTTGAACCCCTCAGCCCTATCGTATCAATTTCTCCTGCTTCAAATTTTAAAATTTCATTGTTTAAATCACCTACAATTAAGTAAATTATCTTGTCAAGATAAGGGAGTTTTTCATTTTTTAAATTTATTTCATAGTAATTCGGGTTACGTTCAAACACAATCCTTTGTGCCGGAACGTATTCCTTAAGCTTAAATGCACCGCTTGTAACAAAATTTTTCGGAGGTGTAGTAGTTGACCAAAATGAGTCAAAATATTTTGCTCCTTTTTTAACCGCAGGTTCAAAAACATGCTTTGGTGCAATCGGAGCCCCTAAAATCCTTAAGAATGGTGCAAAAGGTTTTATTGTAGTAAATTTTACCGTATAATCATCAACCTTCTCAACTTTGGGAAGCTGTCCCTCGATTATAACAGAATCTCTGGTGGATGTATTTCCAAGCCCAGCAAGAAGAATTTTATTCCAACTGAAAACAACATCATCAGCGGTTATAGGTTTACCGTCAGACCATTTTATTCCATGTCGTAGATGAAAAGTATAAGTTTTTCCATCGGGTGAAATTTCAAAATTTTTAGCCAATTTCGGAATAACTTCTCCCGTGTCGGGTCGGCTTGAAACAAGTCCGTCAAACATCATTTCCGCCATAGTAGCAGAAGTTGCATCTTTTGTATTAAAAGGGTTAAAAGTTTTTGGTCCTTCTCCGATTGTGGATGCGACAAGAACACCTCCAAATCTGCCCACCTGAGCCTGGCTTTGAAGATAATCAACTCCGTCTATTGTAACTGTTTTTGCTTTAGGCGGGAATTTAACTTCTTTAGAAGTTAAATTCCCGCCTAAAGTATTTTTTACTTCTAACTCAGGAATATCAGCATTAATAAAAATTTTTAATGCAATCAAAACCAAAATAAAAATTAACGCAACATACCAAATTTTTTTCATGTTATTAAATTAACATAAACACATGGATTTTTAACCTATACAAATCGGTATTATTCTCCTGCAAGGAGACCGCTGCACAAGTCCAAAATTTATAATTTTGAGACTTGTGCAGCGGTCGACCTTACAAAAGTGAGAAACGGCGGAAAATCACACTTTTTCGCCGTTTTGACACTAGACGTCATGAGCGGATTTTCGGTAGAGTGAGCGAAGCGAAACTCGTAAGGTGTGGCAAAATGACACTTTTGCCACACCCCGAATAATCCAAGACAGACTTTGCTCAAGGACATTTTTGCAAAAAAATGGACTTGTGCATTAGTCTCGCAAGGGGAGATAGAATTTTTCAATACAAAAAACGAGTGTCAGAAATTGGACTTTTTCCGCATGTTCATGTGGTTGAAAAGCATAAGGTAATTGCGATATTTCTTCATCCTCCTCCGCCTTTGACTTTTTTTACCCTTGCGGTAAATTAAGCCTATAATAAAACTGCTTGATTGCATCCCTGACTTTTTGAGAATCTCTTTCGATTGAATGTTTCAAAAGCTCTTCATCCACAGGGATTACGCCTAAAATATCCAAATCATATTTTTTCAGCAGTTCATAAACAGAGGTAATCTCTTTATTTTCAACTTTATTTAGAACAACTCCGATTTGCCCCCCTGCTGAGTGTTTTGCAGAAAATTCTTCTATTCTTTTAGCGAGGTGTGCAGATTCATCAGTCGGATTTGCAACAATTAATGCAGTGTCAATATCAACATCTACAAGCTGATTCAGGTATTTTAAATCAAACTCGCAATCGAAAATTACAATGTCATAACGTTCAATTAATTTAATAATGGCATCGTTTAATTGTTTGGTAATCGGGCATCTGCAATCTTTGGAGCCGACAAACCACGAAACTATTATATCGACGTTATCGCCTAACGGGACAAGAATATCTTCCAATGCCCATTCGATAAATTCCTGCTTGGTCATGTTTTCGGGAATTCCTGTTCTATATTCGTGTTTTCCGCTTCTTATCCCGTAAATCGTATTTCTTATGTCAAGTCCAAAACTGTGCCCCAGTTCGCTTGACAAATCATTGTCAAATAACAGGACTGATTTTTCGGGATAAACTTCCTGAAAAAGTCTTAAAAATGCTTTTGTAATTGTTGTTTTACCGCTTCCGCTTTTGCCGATAATCGCAAGTTTTGTTGTCACTTATTAAATTTCTCCTTTAATTTTAATGATAATTCATTTGTCAATCTCATCGCCTTTTCTGCCAATTCTATTGATAAAGAACCCGCACCGCAAGAAGGCGTTATCATACTTTGATTAATTAACAAGGATTTGTCTATACCCTTTTTTACCAAATAATCTAAGGCTTCGTCAAATTTTTGTACAAGATCGTTTATTGTAATTTTTTCCAAAGTGTTTACGTCAAGTGTAGGCACTATTCCCCAGGCTATAAATCCGCCTTCTGATAAAAATGTTTTTACTTTGTCCGAAAACAGGCTTAAACTCTGTGCAAAGAAAAATCCGTCAAGGTTTAATATGTTAACACCGCTTTCTATCGAAATACTCCAGTCACATTTGCCGCAACAATGGATTGCACTTATCGCACCTGCCGATTTTATTAAGTCGGAAACTTCTTTTAAGATTTCAACGACTTCTTCTTTTGATATGGTTATAAACGCCGATGTTCCAAGCTGTGAAATTGAAGGTTCATCAATAAAGATTATTGGAGTTGTTTGAGAACTTGCTTGTTTAATTTTTTTAATTTGCCAAAGTGCCTTTAAAGAAAGCAGTTTTACTATTATTTCTCTTAATGTCTCGTCATAAAAAACGCACTTGCCTTCTTTGTCTGTCAATGTGGTTGTCAGAGTAAAAGGTCCGACAATTTGCCCTTTCGCATATTTTGGTTTTGTTTCCTTTATTATTTGCAAAAACGGACTGAATGTTGAAGAATAGGCTTCGCTTACTTCATATTTGTTAAGCAATTCACAATCCAAATCAGAAACAATTTCTTCATATTCCATAAAAAGGGTTTCTAATTGTTCAAAAAACTCGTCAGATTCATTTTCAAGATAAGTTTTTTCATCCTCTTGAACCAATCCCGGAAGTCCTTCCAAAAATTGGAAAATCATATCTTCATTTTTACTTAATTTAGCAAGTTGAGGCCAAAACGGGATTTGAGAAAAATTATCTTTGACCGTTTGCATGGCAGAATTAAGGTCTTTGTGAGGCAAAGAACCGATTGCTAGACACTCCAAGGTGAGCAGTGAGCTGTGAGCAGTGAGCTGAAACTTTTTTTCTATTGTCAATTACCTTCCCCCCTCTGTTCACTGTTCACTGTTTACTGTTGACTGTTTTCGGTTTCTTCTTCAAGCTCTTCTTTTAATACTTCAGAAGCAGTAACGATTACAACAAGTTCGGTTTTGACTTTTGAAGTTAATTTGATAAGCATCTTATATTCACCGATTTTGTTAATAGGAGTATTTAAAGTAACGTTTTTTCTGTCAATTTCAATACCGGACTTAGCTAAAAGCTCTTCGGTCAGTTTTTTTGTTGTAATAGTACCGAATAATTTTCCGCTTTCACCGGCTTTTGCACTCAATTCAAGTTTGGCAAACTTTTCGATTTGCTTAGCTTTTTCTAAAGCTTGTTGATGTAGTTTTTCTTGCTTAGCCTTAATTCTTGCCAAGTTTTGTTCACGATTTTTCAAAGCACCGTCTGTCGCGATTTCCGCAATTTTTTGCGGAAGCAAGAAATTTCTTGCATAACCGTCTTTTACATTTATCAAATCCCCTGCTTCACCGAGGTTTTGTACGTCTTTTTTAAGTATTACCTGCATTTTTATTCTCCTTTATATTTATATATTTCGACTACTTAAATTATTTCCGCGTGGGAAGGTAAGCCCACCTTACAGTTTCTCTTTTGTATTTCTTAGTGTTCCAATCGTACTAAAAACAAAAAGAAATGTCGACATTTTTTAAATAATTAATTAAATTATGTTAATAATAGCCACGCTTTCAATATGGTAAGTGTGGCAGAACATATCAAAAGGCTGGATAAGCTCAACCTTAGCACCTTTTGATACCAAATATTTTAAATCACGTGCTAATGTTGCGGGATTACAGCTTACATAAATTATTTTTCCTTTGCAAAGCTGCATGGCGTATTGCAAACTTTCCTCGCTGCATCCTTTACGCGGCGGGTCAAGGATTATTATATCGAATAACCCCTCACCCAATTTTTCTGATGCTCGTTCCTCGCATCGAAAAACCCCCTCTCCCCCAAGGGGCGAGGGGTGAAATGTAAGACATTCATTCAATTTTGTTTCCAAAAACTTTTGTGTATCCATTTTATGAAGTTCAATATTTTTTATTCCGTTTAATTTGATGGTTTCTTCTGCTAATTTAACGCTGTCTGCATTTTCTTCTACACAAACAACCTTTTTACAAATATCAGAAACTGTTATCCCGAAAGACGTAACTCCTGCATACGCATCTAAGACAACAGGCAGAGCTGATGTTTTATTCCCTGTTTTTTGTTGTTGGGTTGGTAAACCCAAACTACTTTCACGCTGCCCTGCCTCATTCAAACCTTTAATGTAATCCCTTACAAACGAAAAAATATTTTCAGCACTTTGCGGATTAATTTGAAAAAAAGTTTTCGAACCGATTCTGAAAGTTTTATCCAAAATCTGTTCTTTTACAAAATTCTTACCGACAATCAGCTCGGTATTTTCGCCCATAATTACGTTTGTTTTTTTTGAATTAAAATTAACACAAACACCTGTGACTTCTTTAAAGTTATCATAAATATTTTGGGCAAAATCCTTTAAGCGTTCAAAGATTTTTGTAGAGTTTACAACCAGAGTTACAAGAATTTTGCCCGTTGCCTTGGAAACTCTTATTACAACATGACGCAAGTCTCCTGTGTGTTTTCCCTCATTATATCCCGAGATTGCGTAATCAAAAGCAGAATTTCTGATAAATTCAATTATTTCATCACAAATTAAAGGCTGGATAGGACAGTATTTAATATTAACAATTTCATGCGATTTTGGTTTATAGTATCCGGCTAAAATTCTTTGAGAAACTTTAGTCTGAGTGATAGGATACTGAACTTTGTGCCGATAATGTAAGTTTTCAGGACTTGGAACAGGATTTTTTACTTCAATATCAAGTCCGCCGATACTTTTTAAAGCGTCTTCAATAATTTCTTTTTTAAGTCTAAGCTGATAATCATAATCAATAAATTGAAGCTGACACCCGCCGCAAATATTTTGCATAGCACAAGGAGGTTCTATTCTGTGGGGAGATTTCTCTAAAATTTCAATAATTTGAGCATTCGCCCAATTTTTATGTAATTTAGTAATCTTAACTTTTAATTTATCCCCGGGGCAGGCATTTTCAACAAAAACAACCATCCCCTCATGTTTGGCAAGCCCAAACCCAAGATTAGACAATTTTTCAATATTAACAATTATTTCATCTAAAACTTTCATTTCTTTAATCTTATTATAAAAATTGATACTATACTAATTAAGATAATAAAAAGACTTACTATTTGTGCCACTGGGATTCCATAGATATTTAAAACACTGTCGATACGGAGTTGTTCTACAATTATTCTAACAATCGAATACAAAATTAAATAAGAAAAAAACACAATTCCGTCTTTATTTTTAGCAAGTTTTCTTATAACAAAAAATAAAATCAGGAATATACAAATGTCAAGAATGCTTTCGTATAAGAAAGTCGGGTGAAAGTAATTACACTGTAAATATTGTATGGGCCTTTTATAAATCGGGATATATAGTTTTAAGAAATTTTCCGTCGGACGCCCGAAAGCTTCAGAATTAAAAAAATTTCCCCATCTG
>JAQVKX010000176.1 GCA_028694425.1 Candidatus Gastranaerophilales bacterium | reverse complement strand
AATATGTTTTAGTAATTTATTTAGCGTTGATGATGATTTCGTCAATGTTAAACCCTCCTCAATACACTTGTATCGTAGGAGGGTTCTTTTTTACACCCCTATTTTCATGATACTAAATCTTTACTTTATATAGTGCTGAAAGAGGTATATATACTTATACATATGGAGCTGAGGGAAAAATTACAATATTCTCCACTGATACATTTGGTAGAATATTAGATATAAACAGAGTTCCTATAGAATGGTGAAAAACTCTAAACTCCCAACAAAACCTTCTTAACCTCGTTGCGTTTGACCTTTCGTGTTGCGGTTCGCGGGAGGGGATCTCTTACAATAATAATATTTGACGGTCTTTTATATGAAGATAATTTCATTGAAAGAGTTTTGATTTCTTTCCTGATTTCATCTTCAAGTTCTTTTGCATCCGGATATTTTTCAACCATATCCGGCGTTGGAAGTATTGCAACAAAAATATCTTCCGTACCGTCTTTTTGCCCGCCGGAACGCTTTCCACCAAAGACACAAATCTCTGCAAACTTAGGGCTTTTTTCAAAAACCGCTTCCAAATCCTCAGGGAATACTTTTTTGCCGCCGCTTAAGACAATCATGCTCTTTATTCTTCCTGTTATATAAACAAAGCCTTCTTTATCTATCTTGGCAACATCTCCTGTATGAAGCCATCCGTCGGCATCTATTACTTCCGCTGTTAATTCAGGTCTGTTATAGTAACCTTTCATGACATTGTCGCCTTTTACCATAAGTTCGCCGGTTTTTTCATCAACCTTGACTTGAACACCCGGGATAGGCATTCCGATTGAACCCAGTTTGCATTTCTTCGCCGTGTTAACAGTTACGACAGGGCTCGCCTCAGATAAACCATAACCTTCAAAAACCCTTATCCCGACTGTTTCAAAGAATTTGCCCACACTTATGTCCAAAGGGGCTCCGCCTGAAATATAACCTTTAAATTTACCGCCGAATTTTTTGTGTATAGATAAAAACATTAATTTTCTTATGGGATAAAACGGAATAAATCCTGCCAGTTTATAATTCAGGTTAAAAATCATCTTTTTAAGCGGAGATAGTTTGTTAATCTCTGCTTCAATACTTGACTTAAGTAACTTCAAGAATGCCGGTACCACTATCATAAATGTAATCTGTTTTTCTTGTATCACATTAAATAAATCACTCGGCTTTAAGCTTTGTGAATAATAAATCGAAGTCCCTTTACTCAAAAACGACAAGAATCCCACCGTTAATTCAAATAAATGATTCATCGGTAAAATCGAAAGGAATTTATCATTTATTCCTATATCAAAACACTGAACAACAGCATCCACCTGAGCCATGGCATTTTTAAAAGTTATTTCAACACCCTTTGGTGTTCCTGTAGTGCCTGATGTATAAATAATGAAAGCAGTTTTGCTTAATGCTCTGTGACGCCACTTTGTAGCACTTTCGTCAGGAATGCTGTATAAACTCGGATAATCCCTGTTCCCGCTTTCGTCAAGAATAATTATTTTTTCAATTGACGGGATTGTTTCCTTTAGTTTAAGCCCCGTATCAAAATGCGCATTTGAAACAAGCAGCACTTTCGGCTGACAGTCATTTAAAATCGAAGTTAATTCAAAAAGTGTCAGTTTAATATCAAGCGGAATAGTTATAGCCCCTGATAAAACAGATGCAAAAAGAGCAGCACCCCATTCAGGCATCGATTCTGAAAGAATAGTGAGTTTGTCACCTTTATCAACCCCGTTTTTTATCAAAAAATTTGCCAAACGTCTGGATAAAATCCCCAAACCTTTGAAAGTAAGTTCATTCCAGCCTAAATTTGATTTCATACCTAACGCAATCTTATTATCAAGTGCTTCCGTACGATTCTCTAAAAATAAAAGTACATTTGTCTGATCCATTTTTTAACCTCAACACGAAACCCTTCAAGCTCCGCCTTTACTATAGTTTATAAGTCGATAAGTTTATAAGTTAATTACTTTTTGCATTTTGCCTTTTGCATTTTGCTTTTCACGATTGAAACAAATCATTAATTTTATCCGTAATATCCTGCGGGTTTAATTCATTTGTTACTTTATTAATCTCTTGAGCCACCTGATATAATTTTGCGGCTTCAATTTTGTCACCTTTTATCGTAATTGCCCTTGCCAAGTTAAAATGAGCAAGAGCATAATTCGGATTATACTCAACCGCTTTGGTAAAAAGCTCAACAGCTTGCTGTACTCTGCCTAAATCATCCAAATAAATAACACCTAAATTATTATATGCTATATCGTATGTTTTATCATATTCAATAGCAAGTTCATATTCTTTAATCGCTTCATCGGTATCGCCTTTACCCCAGTGGAGAAAACCAAGGTTACAGTGGATTTTTGCATTAGTAGGTTCCAGCTCCAATGCCATTCTATAAACCGCCAGAGCGTTATCGTAATCTTCTTTATCATAAAATGCACTGCCTAAATTTACATAAATATCAATATCTTCCGGCGTTAAAAGATATGCACTCTGATAAGCACTTATTGCAGCATCAAGGTCTTTGCCGGATTGCTGGTGTACATAGCCGAGAGTTTGTGAAATAATGCTTGTCCAATGTTTATTGGGATTAAGAGTAATCGCTGCCTGATAATGAGAAATTGCCTCTTTTATATCGCCCTTTAAGTAATAAATATTTGCTAAATTTGAGTGAAATTCAGGAATAGTCGGAAGAATTGTTATTAATTTTTTATAAACTTCTATTGCATTATCATAATCACCTTGTTCTTCATAGGTTTGGCAAAGATGTCTATATGCCTGGATATTTAAGCAATCAAGCCAAATGGCGGTTTTGTATTCGGCAATTGCATCTTCATACTCTCCGATTGAACGGTAAATATCCCCTAGCAAGCAATACAAAGGCACAAAACCAGGGGCTTCTTCTATTGCCTGAATATAAATATCTATTGCCTGATCCATTCCTCTTGTTTGAATTTGGTAATAACCATGCATTAATATAGGGAAAAATCTCATATAAGAAAATGCTCTGAAAACATTCTTTAATGCCTGCTTATCAAACGGCAATGTAAAAAGAGAAAGCAGCAGTTCAAAATTACTGTTTAATCCTTTCTTTATATTTCTGAATGCATGCAGTTTGTATAAGTTATAAAGCAAAAAATGTGCACAAGAATTTCTGAACGGTCTGTATTTAATTGCTTTTTTTGCATATTCGATTGCATCGGTAAATCGTGCTTTTTTTGTATAAGTTTCCGCCAAAAGATAATATGCTTTATGGTGCTTTTCGTCTTTTTTAAGTGCCATATTAAGATAATTTATTGCTTTATCCAAATCACCCTTGTAAAATTGTGCCTGACCTATTTTAAAATAAACTTCGGCAGAATCGATATAAGTTTCCAATGCCCGCTGATATTCGGTTATAGCTTCATCAATATATTGAAAAGAGTTGTAAATAT
The DNA here is from genome assembly GCA_028694425.1 of Candidatus Gastranaerophilales bacterium. Classification (GTDB taxonomy): domain Bacteria; phylum Cyanobacteriota; class Vampirovibrionia; order Gastranaerophilales; family Gastranaerophilaceae; genus JAQVKX01. The sequence continues at coordinate 1,013 of JAQVKX010000176.1, read as the reverse complement.
CCAAATGCCACGCTAAATATAAATCCCCGAGACAAATATGTAAATCTGCATTAGTCGGATCGTTTTGCAACCCTATTTGACAAAGTTCGATTGCTTTTTGCACATCACCTTTTTCGTATATTTTATTGATATTTTCTAACTCTTTTGTTTTTGATTTCATATTTATTTCACTTTTTTCTCTCAAGCTCAAAACATTTTTTAATTATTTTATCTCTTTCACCCTCATCTATTTTAGTAAAAAACAACACATGTTCATCTTTTTTAAGGTGATTATCTTTAAGAATGATACCTTTTGCCTTAATCGAATTTAACAACATCGGCAAATAGAGAAAACAACCTACTTTTTCATGATGTCCAAACGAACCGTTATAGAAAAAACGTACTCCGCCTCCGCCAATATCCAACGTATGAGTAACTATATTCTTTTCTTCTCTTTCTATTATTATTTTTGTATTAAGATCTACCCGAAGGTACTTTCTTCGCTGAATTTCTATATAATTATCAATAAATTCGATAATAAATTCTTCTTCACGCGGGGAATCTAAAATAATTGAATCAAACATTCTGACCCCTAAAGGCGTGAATATCTGTGCATTAACTTCATCTCCTTCTTCCAGATAATCTAAATAATACATGGTCTCTTTAGGATAATTAAGAGAAATTCTGTCTTTATAAATATCTTTAATATTGCAGCATAATTCTTTTTCAGAATTATCTGCGGTTTTAAAAACCAATTTAGTAAGTTGATTTTCTCTTATTTCGCTCATTTTTATATTGTAAGTAATTTAACACAAAAATGCAAGTTGTTAAGTGTTGAGAGGTGAAATATGAAATGTGAAATGTTGGAGGATTGTGAATACTTTTAATTAACTAATGTTATTACCAAGGATAAAAGTCCTGCCGTTTTAAATATTGCATTTAATAATCCTCTTTTTAAGGTTTTGTTTGCATGTACAGGAACAACAACTCGTGCCTCATTTCCATCCTTGCAATATACATGATGCGAGCCGTTA
>JAQVKX010000175.1 GCA_028694425.1 Candidatus Gastranaerophilales bacterium | reverse complement strand
TCATGCTGAATAAATAAAGAATCTTTAGGTGTAACATCAGCACTGGGCACATTAAAAACTGTTTGCTGTGCCAAAACCTTTGCTGCACCAAAACAAAAAATAACTAAACCCATTATTAAGATTATAATCAATTTGTTTATCATAAAAATTCATTATTAAACTTTATGCTCTAAGAATACTATAATAACCATTTATGGCAATGATAAATTTTCAATAAAAAGTTAAAATAAAAATGAATAACTGAGTATTGGAGGCGAATTATGATATTAAGAAGAAATGATGTTTCACCTGAAGAAGGTTTACATAAATACGGCAGTGTAGAATTTGCAGACCCTATAAACAAAAAATATCCTATAGATAGCCCCGAACACATTAGGGCAGCTTGGTCATACTTACATATGACAAGAGATTATAAAAAATATTCAAAACAGGACTTAAATACAATAAAAGGACGTATAATAAGAGCCTGGAAAACAAAAATCGATAAAAAAGGTCCGCCTGCAAGTAAAAATACTATATACGAACTTGCGAATTTGTAAAAAATTTTGTCAGCAGTATAATAAAGCTGTAAGATTAACAAAATAAAAATAACTGTTAAAATTGCTAACAGCTATTTACTGGGGGCAAGATTAAAATGGCAAGCTTAAACACAACTTTTATCAATGAAGATAAAATAAACGACTTAATCAGCAAAAAAAACACGCAAAACGAAGTTAACGAGATTTTAGATAAATCATTAAAAGCACAAGGATTAACTTTAGAAGAAACAGCTGTTTTACTTAACGTAGAAGACGATGAAACTCTTGAAAAAATTTTCAAAGCGGCAAAAATTATCAAAGAAAAAATTTACGGCAAAAGAATAGTTCTTTTTGCCCCTTTGTATGCTGCTAATGTTTGCACAAATAACTGTGTATACTGCGCATTCAGACGAGATAACAAAAATATAGAAAGAAGAGTTTTAACACCGCAAGAAGTTGTTGAAGAAGCAAAAGCCATTATGAGAATGGGACACAAAAGAATAGTTCTTTTAACAGGTGAGGATTACAAAGACACAGGACTTGATTATCTTCAAGAAATAATGGAAAGAATTTATAAGACAAAAGAACTTAACGGTGAAATCAGAAGAATAAACATAAATATTGCACCATTAAGCGTAGAAGACTTTAAAAGATTAAACACTTTTGGCATAGGTACATATCAATTATTTCAGGAAACTTATCATCAAGAAACTTATAAAACTGTGCACCCTGCGGGTAAAAAAGCCAACTATGAATGGCGTTTAAATGCTATGGATAGGGCAATTGAAGCAGGTTTAGATGATTTAGGAATAGGACCTTTATTCGGACTTGCCGATTATAAATTTGAAACCCTTGCAACATTAATGCATGCAGAGCATATGGAAAAAGCCTGCGGAGTAGGCCCTCACACTATATCAGTACCAAGAATAGAACCAGCCGAAGGTGTAGCATTTTCTCAAAATCCACCTGCACAAATGACCGATAAAGAATTCAAAAAGTTAGTTGCTGTAATAAGACTTGCCGTTCCATATACAGGATTAATTTTATCAACAAGAGAAACTCCTCAAATGAGAAGAGAAATAATAGAATTAGGTATTTCACAAATAAGTGCGGCTTCAGAAACTAACCCCGGTGGTTATGCAGTACACAAAGAAGCTACAAAACAATTTACATCAGGTGATACAAGAAGCCTTGAAGATATGATAGTTGAACTTTGCGAACACGGATTTTTACCTAGCTTTTGCACAAGCTGCTATAGACTCGGAAGAACAGGCAAAAACTTTATGGAATACGCTAAACCCGGCTTAATTCACAAATACTGCCAGCCTAACGCTATAGCTACTTTTAAAGAATATATAGAAGATTACGGCACAGAAAAAGTAAAAGAAATTGGTGAAAAAGTTATTCAACAACATTTTAACGAAATTGAAGACCCTAAAATGAAAGAAGTAGCAAAACGCCAACTTGAAGAAATCGAAAAAGGCAAACGCGACCTTCACGTATAACCGTTAAAATTTCCAACAATCTTTTGTATGATCATTAACAAGCCCTACAGCTTGCATGTAGGAGTATATTATGGTTGAACCTACAAAAGACATTCCTCTTTTTTTCAAATCCTTGGATATTTTATCACTGATATCCGTTTTCGTGGGAATTTGAGATATATTATCCCAATTACCTACAATAGGTTTATTATCGACAAAATCCCAAATATAATTGCTAAAGCTGCCAAATTCTTTTTGTATGTCAATGAAGGCTATGGCATTTTTTCTTGCAGAAAATATTTTAAGCCTGTTTCTAATAATTTCAGAGTTATTCATAAGTAAATGAAGCTCATCATCAGTCATTTTAGAAACAGCTTCAACATCAAAGTTTTTAAAAGCTTGTTTATAACCGTTTCTTTTTTTAAGAACAGTCTCCCAGCTCAAACCTGCTTGAGCTCCTTCCAAAATAAGCATCTCAAAAAGTTTTTTATCGTCATAAACAGCAACACCCCACTCTTCATCGTGGTATTTAACATATTCCTGATTTTTAAGCGGCACCCACTTACAACGTTTTTTATCCTGCATAACTAATTATCCTTTTTTAAATATTTTATTATAAACTTATAAAATTTAATATTTCCCAAAGGAAAATGCGAAAATCTCTCCCCAAGATTTTCGCAAGTTGCAAGTGTTATAGAAGAGCTATAACCAATACCTGCAATAAAGTGTAAAGCATCGTTAAATAGCCGCTTTTGCCACTTCTACAAGTGCATAACCATTTTCTTTATCCGCGAGACGAACATTTCCCGCAATACCCCATTTTCTCAAAAGCCCTATAGGATTTTTACCCTCATCTATAAGATCTCTAAAAAGAATCAATTTAAACTTACCCGCAGTTTCTTTAAGCATATCAACATCAAAAGTTGCAACACGTAAACCTGATTGAGCAGGGTTATATTTTATGCCTGCTACAGGTAAACCTCTACCGGTTAAATCATCACAAAGTTCGCTGCAAGCCCACTGAGTATTTCTTTTAATGTAATCAAGCTTCAACATCTCACTCAATTTGCCACAACCGCCATGAATATAAGTACAAGCATGATGAACATCAGCTCTGATACCATTAGCATAGTTGTTTACGGCTTCTTTTATACCTATTAAAAAAGCTGCCATCGATTTTCTATCCATGCACTTTTCAGCAACACTCGCAATACCTTTGTTTTTTTGTGAACCTGATAATAAAGGTGTCCCTGTACGATATAATTCGGAAACAGAAGCAGGATTAATTTTTCTTCCTACCGTAATAACTCTAAAAGCAGATACAATATCCGTTGCAACATCAGGTTGTACTTTTCTTGCAACAGAATCTTTAATACCTGCTACTGATTTTGAAATCGCTGTAGCTACATCACTTGAAGCTTCTGCCAAAGGCTTTTGAACTTGCCTTACAAACGATGGCACAGCACCAAAAGTTACTCTTTTTTGTCTTTCTACTAACACCTTCACTAATAGTTACCTCATCTAATCTCTTCAATAAATTGATTTGTTTCCTCGAACAGCTTAAAAAACCATTCTATTCTTACGTCATGCTATTTAATAAAAATTTGTTTCCTTAATAGTTTCCGAATAAGTGTAAAATTTACCCTTGTTTTAACTTTTTATTTTAAACCATAGATTAGCAATTTTTTGATACTTTGCTTTCAAAAATTAACAAAAGTTAACAAAAAACATATGCAAATATATGTTAGCATAGGGGAAGTTTACGAAAATAAGCTATAAAAAACAGGAGAGTTGTATGAAAATAGTTATAGTATTAGTGTGTTTAATTGTACTTACTTTCAGTTATTTCAAGTTTAAAAACATTGAAGAAGTAAAGCCGCTGGATTATTCTCAAAAATCGAACTGGGTAGCTTACCCCCAAAACCCTGATAAAAAAATAGATGTTTTTTATATTTACCCGACTATTTACGCAGAAAAAAAACCTTTCAATATGGATGTAAACCGTGCAGATTTAAGAGAAAAAGCGCAACATTTATTATTAGCACAAGCAGGAGTTTTTTCTTCTTCTGCAAATCTATATGCGCCTTTTTATCAGCAAACAACTTTCCTAAACTTAAATCCGAATAAAGATATGTTCAAAGACAAATATCTGCTATACGGAGCAAAAGATGTAGAAAATGCATTCAATTATTATCTTAAACATTCTGACAGACCGTTTATTTTGGCGGGAGACAGCCAAGGTTCAGTGGTTTTATTATACTTAATGAGAAAAAACTTTAATGACCCCGAATTACAAAAAAGACTTGTAGCAGCATATTTAATAGGGTATTCCATAACAGATGAGGATTTAGAAAAATACCCATGGATAAAATTTGCCAAATCTTTTAACGATAATCATGTAGTAATAAGCTATAATACTCAGGCTCCTGGCGCAACAGGCTCTCCTGTATTAAAGCCGAAAGCTCATTGTATTAATCCTTTA
>JAQVKX010000174.1 GCA_028694425.1 Candidatus Gastranaerophilales bacterium | reverse complement strand
CTTCCGGGTTCAAGTTCAATATTATGTATCATTGTTCCTAACGGTATTAACTTAAAGGCACAGCGTTTCCTGTCTGAATTTGTGCTTCCGGACCGCTTACGATTACATCACCGACATTTAAACCATCCGGTGTTAAGATGTATCTTTTTTCACCGTCAGCATAGAACACTAATGAAATTCTTACATTTCTGTTAGGATCGTATTCTATTGTTTTAACTGTTGCAGGAATACCGAACTTTTCACGTTTGAAATCAATCATACGGTAAGCTTGCTTTGACCCGCCGCCTTTGTGACGGCAAGTTATTCTTCCCGTATTATTTCTGCCGGAATGCTTTTTTAGAGGTTTTAATAAGGATTTTTCAGGTTTATCTGTTGTTATTTCCTGATAATCACTTTTTGTCATTCCTCTTTGACCGGGTGATGTAGGATTTATTTTTCTGATTGCCATTTTTGTACGTCCTTTTTCTTGTTTTATTTACCTTATGTTTTGGGTGAAAAGGTGAACAGGTGAATGGGTGAATAGTTTAATTTTTTTCAGCTGTTAAGCCTTTCAACGGCGAGCTTCGCTCGCTTAAGCTCCTGTCAATTCTTCAATCGGGTCGCCTTCGATTGTTACAATCGCTTTTTTACCTGACTGAGTTGTACCTGATTTATATCCCATTCTCTTTGCATGAGAAGGCATATAAACTGTTCTTACTTTTTTAACTTTCCTTCCGGGGAAAGCTAATTCTATTGCTTTTGCAATTTCGACTTTTGTAGCATTTTTTACCACTTCAAAAGTATATTGCCCTAAAGCCACATTTGCCATTGATTTTTCCGTAATCAACGGTTTTTTTATTACATCGTATAAGTTTTCGTTACTCATTTGTTATATTTCCTTTGCTTTATGTTTTGGTAAGTAGTGATAATTTTTCTATTCACCATTCACTATTCACCATTCACTATTTAAGTCTTTCCGTTATTTCATTAACCGCTGCTTCTGCAATTACTACAAAATCAGCCTCCAATAAATCTTTTACATTTAAGTTAGTAGGTAAAAGAATTTTTACGCTTGGAATATTTCTTGCTGCAAGTTCAAGATACTTGTTTTCAGCCGCTTTTGTATCGGCAATGATTAGAATTTTGCCTTCAACTTTCAATGAAGAAAGAGCTTTCACCATCAGTTTTGTTTTAGGCTCGCTGATTTCAGAGAAATCTTTAACGATGACTAATTTTTCGCTTTTTGCTGATAATGCTGATTTCAAAGCTAATTTTCTTGCTTTTTGCGGAATAGAAAAACTGTAATCTCTCGGTTTAGGTCCGAATATTACACCGCCGCCTGCAAATAAAGGTGAACGGATTGAACCTGCTCTTGCCCTGCCTGTTCCCTTTTGTTTCCAAGGTTTTCTTCCGCCGCCTGCAACTTCTGCTCTTGTTTTTGTACAAGCTGAACCTTGTCTTGCATTATTTAATTGTCTTCTTAAAGCTAAATGCATAACGTGTAAATTTGGCTCAACTCCAAAAACGCTTTCGTCTAAGGTAATTTCACCTGATTTCTTACCGTTCGTACTTAATATTGTTAGTTCTTTTGACATTTTTTGTATCCTTATTTGTTTTATGTTGTTGGGTTGAAAACCCAACCTACTTCAACGCTTTTTCATTTCAGTTCACTGCTCACAGCTCACTGCTCACTTTTTAGTTCCATTTTGTTCTTGAAGGTTTAATTGTAACCAATTTTCCTTCCGGTCCGGGAACGGAGCCTTTTATTAGTATTAAAGAGTTTTCGGCATCTATCTTAACAAGTTTTAATTTTGTTACGGTAACTCTTTCGTTGCCCATGTTGCCTGCCATTCTTTTACCTTTGATGACACGGCTTGGTGTTGTACCTGCACCGATAGAACCCGGCTCTCTGTGGTTTTTTGAACCATGAGCCATTGGTCCTCTTGAGAAATTCCATCTCTTTACGGTACCTTGAAAACCTTTTCCGATTGAAATACCTGTTACATCTACTTTTTCGATTTTATCCAAAACGGAAACTTCAATCGCTTGTCCTACTTGGTAATCTTGAGGATTATCAATTCTGAACTCCTGTAAGTATCTAAAATTTTCAAGTTTATTTTTCTTAAAATGCCCGATTTGAGCCTTTGTTAAATGTTTTTCTTTAGCTGAAATCGTGCCGACCTGAATTGCATCATAACCGTCCGTTTTAACTGTTTTAACTTGAGTTACTACAATCGGATCAACTTTGATAACGGTTACGGGAATTGCAAGCCCTTGTTCGTCAAAGACTTGTGTCATACCAAGTTTTTTACCTATTACACCTAATGTCATAGTTATATTTTACCTTTCTTGCTTGTGAGCGCTACATTTTTTTGTGTTGCATCGGGCTTTTGCTTGCCCTCCTTGCCTCTTTGTAGATCACATTATTTATAAATAATAATGCTATTTAGTTTTCAAACTTGTCTTGCTCGTTCGCCTTAAACGGCGTTCCGGTCAAAAAATGTGATTTTTGACCTACAGCCTCGGCTCACTCACGCTAAAGTTTAACTTCTATATCAACCCCGGCGGGTAAATCTAATCTACTTAACTCTTCAGTGGTCTGTTGAGTCGGTTCGTATATGTCGATAATCCGTTTGTGTGTTCTCATTTCAAAGTGTTCTCTTGACTTTTTGTCAACGTGCGGTGAACGCAAAACGCAATATATACGTCTTTTTGTCGGTAAAGGAATAGGTCCTGCAACTTTAGCATCTGTTCTTTTAGCCGTGTCGACAATCTTGTCGGCAGACACATCAATCAATTTATGATCATATGCCTTCAAACAAACTCTGATTCTTTGTCTTTTTGTTTCGGTTGCCATTGTTTTTACGTCCTTTGTTTTATTTATTTGTTTTATGTATCAGTGAAAGGTGAAACGTGAGAAGTGAAAGGTCTTTTCTTTTCACATTTCACTTTTTCCTTTTCACATTTCTGCTAGTTCTTGAATCGTATAACAAACAAAATTCACTGTCAACAGTGTGTTTTGTAAATTGTGTAGAATTATTAAGTCGAATAGTCGAAAAGTTTAACAGTTTAAAAGATAGAAAACCATTTGACTGTTCGACTATTAAACTATTAAACTAATTGACAATTTGTTTGTAAAGTCATACATTAATCTTATGATAGTTGAAAATCTGAAACTTTTTTTAAAACAGCTTAATACTAAGACGGAACAAGCTATTGCACGGATATTGTTGAGCAATTCTATGACCATTTCGGTTGCAGAATCCTGTACCGGCGGACTTATCAGTTCACGCCTTACTGATATTGCAGGAAGTTCGGCTTATGTTAAGGAAAATTATGTAACTTATTCCAACGAAGCTAAAATAAAACTGCTCGGAGTCGGTAAAAAAACGCTTAAAGAATATGGTGCCGTGAGTGAAGAATGTGCAAAAGAAATGGCAAAAGGGCTTTTTGATAAAACCGGTTGTGATGTGGCACTTGTTACAACAGGTATTGCGGGTCCCGGAGGGGCAACCGAAACAAAAAAAGTCGGGCTTTTATATGTTGCAATTAAAAATAAATACAAAACCGAAGTCAGGAAGTTTGAGCTTGACCCGAATTACAATAGAAAAACCATGAAATATCTTTTCTCACAGCAAGCATTAGAGTTTTTGGATGAATTTTTACTTAACTAATAACTTTTTGCATTATTTAATACAACGTGCGGCAATGTGACTATTTTTGGCCCAAGCTTGGTTGTAAAGGCTATTAGGGAAAACCCTCGTCAAAGCACGATTTCCACCGTATTCAGATGAAGACCAATTATACCCAGATGATATATTTAGCAAGCTTTTAATACTTGAGTTCTTAGTTGTTGTAGTATAGATTATGTTAAGTTCTGTAACTGTAGGTAGATGCCAACCTAAATCCGCACAGGCTTTTTTTGCTCCTGCCCATTCATTATTCTCACAACAAGGGTTGTTAGGTTGTGCTCCGCATGTGCTACCGTCATATGTTTTATCCGTTGTTGTATCAATTGCACTGTAGGTTACATTCGCCTTTGAAACACACATGCTTCCGACTTGAACACAATCATCATCACCCAGTACCGCATTGAGTTCGCCGATATCTTTTCCTACAACATTCGGTTTTTGGTTGCCGTTTATGTCGTAAACTATCGCAACACATGCCGTTGTGTTGCCGGGGATGAAGCTTTTGCCCGTGCTTCCGCCTTCTCCGTAAATCGAGCCTTCGTTATTCGTCCAGTCAAGATACGCACAACTCGGGTCGTAGGAGATTATGGCGTTTGTCCCATCCGCCAAGCTAAGCCCTACAGTCGCCTGTGTCCAGGTTGAATGCCCTAAATCCGTTCCGTCAGTCAACTCGCTTGTTGTAACATCTGTTCCGCCCGAGCTTTTAAACGTTGAGACGAAACAATCGGTTAAATTCGTTGAAGTACAACGCTTTGCAACTTTTATGTATTTTTCAAGATTATTTGCAAAAGCCTCGGTTGTAATCCCCGTACCGCTTGGCAGAT
>JAQVKX010000173.1 GCA_028694425.1 Candidatus Gastranaerophilales bacterium | reverse complement strand
TAGGTCGGATTTGAAAAATTACGAAAAATTGTCATTTTTCGAATTTTTCCGCATCCTATCTTAAAAGTACTATTTTTTGCCCGATTTGTCAAGTTTTTAAAGCCGGGAAATCGAAGAAAAATTAAACTATTCAACTATTCACCCTTTCACCTTATAACCCGTTCAGCTTCTTTTCACGTTTCATGTTTCACCTTTCACTGTGTTATAATAGCATTATGAAAAAAGAAACTTTACGAAAATGTATAGGTTGTTTTGAGCTTAATGACAGAAATGAAATGATTAAAATCACCCGTGAAAACAAGACGGGTGAAATATTTATTAATCCGAATTCAAAAATATTTGGCAGATCTGTATATCTTTGTTATAATATCTCTTGTATAGAGAACTCTTTGAAAAAAAATAAGCTTGGTAAATTCTTAAAATCCAAACTGACAAAGGAACTCGAGGCAAAGTTACGAACTTTTCATAAGGAATGAATTTATGAGATAGTTAAAAAAGAATAGGAAAAATAAATGAGTCCGGAAAACATTAGAATAAATGAATTGGCAAAAGACCTAAATCTCACTAATAAAGAGATTTTGGATAAGCTTGCTCAATTGTCGATAACCGGAAAAACTCATTCAAGCAGTATTTCACCGGAACAAATTCAAAGATTGAAAAATTTTATAGAGGCAGGAGATAAAATCGAAGTTAAAAAACCCAAAGCTTTCATTGTAAAAAAGGCAAAAGTCGAGCCTAAAGAGGAGCAAGAAGAAGAAAAAACAGGAATTTCAAAAGAGATGGCTACAAAGCCTAAAGTCGAAGTTGTTAAACCTCCGATAAGCAGACTTGAAATTGTCAGAAAAGCTCCTCCGAAAAAGCCTGAAATTTTAACGGTAAGAAAACCCGAAGAAAAAATATTTAAGCCTCAGAGACCTCAAGAAAAACCTATACAAAAAGGTTTAGTCAAAGGTGAAGAAACAGCCGGAGTTAAAGAAAAAGCCCCGATAGTCGAAAGACCTGAAAAGAAACCAATCCAACGTCATATTATTTCTCAAGATATTTATGACAGTAAAGGCGGTATTAAAAGAAAAGTCGAAAAGAAAAAAGAAAAAGTTTTTACAACCAAAGAAGAAGAGCAGGAAAGAATTTCGCTTGAAAAAGCCGCGGCACAAAAGCATAAGAAAAGACAGCAAAAAGAAGAAATAATTGAACAAGTTACAAAAATTGTTGTTAATAAAGCAATGACAATAAGCGAGTTATCTAAAAAAATTCAAAAAACTCCCGGCGAAATTGTAAAATTTTTAATGATGCAAGGTGTCATGGTTACGGTTAATCAACTCATTGACGTTGATACAATAAAAAAAGTTTGTGCCGAATTTGAACTGGAAGTTTTAGACGAAGATTTAGATGCTTACATTGAACAAGAAATAGCAAAAGAAGAAAAAACAAAAGCACTTTTAGCCGTTGATAAAAAATTATTAAAGCTAAGAGCACCTGTTGTAAGTATTATGGGTCACGTTGACCATGGTAAAACGACTTTGCTTGACAGTATAAGGGCATCAAAGCACAAAATAGTAGCAACCGAAGTCGGTGGCATAACACAATCTATCGGTGCTTATACCGTTCACGTTGATAAAAAGAAAATCGTTTTTATCGACACTCCGGGACATGAAGCGTTTACAGAAATGCGGGCAAGGGGTGCAAAATCAACCGACATAGCAATTTTGGTTGTAGCGGCAGATGACGGAATTATGCCTCAGACAATTGAAGCTATAAACCATGCCAAAGCAGCTGAAACACCTATTATAGTTGCGGTAAATAAAATTGATAAACCGGGTGTCAATCCCGAAAAAGTTTTACAGCAATTAACAGAACATGGACTTGTTCCTGAAGAATGGGGTGGAGAAACAATTGTTGTAAAAGTTTCTGCACTTAACGGTACAGGCATTGATGAACTGTTGGAATATATCCTTTTGTTGGCAGAAATGGCTGAATTTAAGGCAAATCCAAAAGCCCAGGCTTCCGGTGTTGTAATAGAGGCAAATTTAGATAAAGGTAAAGGTCCTGTTGCTACACTTTTGGTGCAGAACGGAACTTTAAGAATAGGCAACTGTGTTGTTGTAGGAAGCGTTGGCGGACGTGTCAGAGCATTGCTTTCAGATGAAGGCGAAAGGGTTATCAAAGCTGAACCTTCAACTCCTGTTGAGGTTTTGGGATTAACAGAAGTGCCTCAAGCAGGCGACCATTTTGAGGTCGTAGGCAATGAGAAAGAAATGAAAGCCATTGTCGATAAACGCAAAGAAAGCGAACGCTCACGCAGATTAGATGCTATGCTTCCTGCTCATATAAGAAAAGAATCGGCAGCCGGTGATGAAAGTATTACACAACTGAATTTAATAATCAAAGCGAATACACACGGTGCGGCTGAAGCTGTTTCTCAAGCGGTTGCACAGCTTGAATCAAAAGAAATCGCAACAAAAATTATTCATGTAGGAGTCGGTGATATTTCAGAAGCAGACGTTATGCTTGCATCTGCCAGCGGGGCTATTATTTTAGGTTTTGGGGTTAAAGAAGACTCCAACGCCCTTGGAATTGCTGAAAAAGAAGGTGTTTTAATTAAAAAATATGACATTATTTACCAGATTTTAGAAGATTTGGAAAAGAAAATGTTATCTTTATTGCAGCCTGAAATTAAAGAAGTTGAATTGGGTAAGGCTGAAGTCAGACAAGTATTTACCATCGGAAAAACAACTAAAATCGGCGGATGCTATGTTCTTGAAGGTAAAATCCAACGCAGTAAAACAGCAAAAGTTATTCGTGACGGTGAAGAAATATTCCAAGGCGTAATTGAACAATTAAAAAGATTTAAAGACGATGTTAAAGAAGTCGCACAAGGTTTTGAGTGCGGAATTTCTTTTGCAAAATTCAACGACCTTCAAGAAGGCGATATCATAGAAGTTTCTACAACCGAAGAAGTTGAAAGAGTTAGTTTGGATTGAGCTTAAAAGAGGATGCGGAAAAATTCGAAAAATGACAATTTTTCGCAATTTTTCAAATTCGACCTAAGAAGTGCTAATCCCATACCGGCTGCGGGATAGCCGGCGGTATGGGATTAAGCCGGACAACGGAGATTGCGAGAAAAATTTTAATTTTTCCGCAAGCTCAAAATTCTTTTACTCTATTCGTTATCCAGCAAACTTGTTTGTTCTGCAATTATTTCAGGCTCTGATGTCAAATCTTCATCAAGTTTTTTTATGTCAAGTTTTTCATCTTCTTCAGGGTTAATAATTTTGTTTACAGAAACAACAGCATCATTTTCAACAAGATTTTGTGCTCTTACGCCCGTTGCAGGTCTTCCCTGTCTGGAAATATCTCCGGCTTTTATTCTTGTTACAATTCCGTTTGCGGTTACAAGCATAATTTCGTCTTGTTCTTCAACGATTGTTAATGCTACAAGCCTTGAAGAGCTTGATTTAAACTTAGTTGCAATTAACCCTATTCCGCCACGGTTTTGGGCTCTGAATTCAGATAATTTTGAACGTTTCCCGAATCCGTCTGACGTTACAACAAGCAAGTCAGCGTCATAATCTCTCGGTACAATATCACATCCGATTATACTGTCGCCTTTACGAAGTTTCATTGAGTTAACACCTCTTGCACTTCTGCCCAAAGGTCTTAAATCAGATACGGCAAATCTTATTGCCATACCACAACTTGTTCCGATGATAATTTCATCTTTAGTGTTCGCAAGTTTAACCCAGTTTAATTCATCGCCGTCTTCAAGTCCTATTGCTATAATTCCGTTTCTTCTTATATTTGAGAAATTATCAAGGATAATTCTCTTAATATAACCGCCTTTTGTAAGCATAATCAAGTTCAAATCCTTTGAGAAATTGCTTACAGGAACAACAGCAGTAATTTTTTCATCCTGTTCTATCGGCAGAACATTCACAATCGGCAATCCTTTTGCTTGTCTTTGACCTTCAGGGAAGTCATAAACATTTAAGCTATAAACCGTTCCTTTAGAGCTGAAGAAAAGCACTTTGTCATGCATCATTGCGGTAAAGAAGTGCTGAATATCATCATCTTCTTTCGTTTTCATGCCTGACTTACCTCTGGTTGCACGGTTTTGACGTTCAAAAGTATCAAGTGCAATCCGCTTCAAATACCCTTGATGAGTTATAAACACAGCCATTGCGGTATTGGGAGTTAAATCCTCAATACTCATTTCGCCTTGTTCAGGAACGATTTGTGTTTTTCTTTCATCACCGTATTTTTCTTTATCTTCAAGCAATTCTTCTTTAATTATGTTCAAAACTTTTTGTCTGTCAGCCAAAATTGCTTCATATTCTTTAATCTTACGCAAAAGCTCTTCGTATTCAGCTTTGATTTTATCTTGCTCAAGCCCTGTCAAACGTCTTAACTGCATTTCAAGAATTGCATTTGCCTGATCAACATCCAGTCCGAATCTTGACATTAAACCCATACTGGCATCTTCTGTGGTTTTTGATTTTTTTATTA
>JAQVKX010000172.1 GCA_028694425.1 Candidatus Gastranaerophilales bacterium | reverse complement strand
ATTTGTCTTATAGAATCGCTTAACGCAATTGCAGATGAATATAAACTTCCGATTATTTTTTCAACACATCCCCGAACCCGAAAGAACCTTACAAAATTAAAAGGGTTGCAGATTAACAAATTAATCCGTTTTGTAAAACCTTTAGGATTTTTTGATTATGTATTTCTGGAAAAAAATGCAAAATGCACACTTTCAGACAGCGGTACAATAACAGAAGAAAGTTCTATTCTTAAATTCCCCGCAGTTACAATAAGAAATCAACATGAACGCCCTGAAGGCATGGATGAAGGAACGCTTATAATGTGCGGTTTGGGAAAAGAAAGAGTTTTAAGTGCAGTAAAAACAATAATTTTACAGTTTGGCGAAGATGCAAATGCTATAAAAACAGTTAAAGATTATGATGTTGATAATGTTTCAAAGAAAGTTGTCCGGATTATTTTAAGCTATACTGATTATGTTAATCAAAAAGTCTGGAATAAGGTTTAATTATGGCGGTTTATAAGTATAAAAGAGAAGAATTTATGACCGGAGTAAAGAGATTTTTCACTCCCGTAAATATACTTGTTGATATAGGTTGCGGCATTCGTCCTTTTGTTGATATAAAAACAAAAGTACATATCTGTATTGAACCTTATAAAGAATATATTGATATTATACAAGGATATTGCCCAACGGATTCACATTATGTTTTTATGAACACGGATGGAATTACGGGTTTGAAAACTTTTGCGGATAATTCGGTTGATACTGTTTGTATGGTTGATTTAATTGAGCATCTTGAAAAAGATGACGGATTTGAACTCTTAAGGCAGGCTGACAGAATAGCCAGACAACAAGTTATAGTATTTACTCCTCTGGGCTATTTCCCTCAGGAATACCATGCAGGAGAAAAAGATGCTTGGGGAATGGACGGCATTCAATTCCAACAGCATAAATCGGGTTGGCATCCCGAAGATTTCGGTAATAACTGGGATTTTCATATATGTGAAAAGTATCATTTGAAAGAAGCTTGCCATATGCCGATTGACAAAGATTACGGATGCTTTTTTGCAATAAAAAATAAAATTTTTCGTTTTATAGAACCTGCTAATGTTCCTGATTTTGTAAAAAATGCTGCTTCACAAAAACGTATAATAAATACCGGTACAAAGAAAGGCTTATTTAAAAAAAATAAATTGCTCGGAGGTAAATAATGTTTAGAAATAAAACTCTTTTAATAACAGGTGGAACGGGTTCATTCGGGAATCAAGTTCTGAAATTTTTTCTTCAAAATTCTCAAGTAAAAGAGATAAGAATTTTTTCACGTGATGAAGAAAAACAAAATAAAATGAGGAGTGAATTAAACGATGACCGCATAAAGTATTATATAGGCGATGTCAGAGATTATACAAGTATTCACAATGCCCTATATGATGTTGATTATGTTTTTCATGCTGCTGCACTGAAACAGGTTCCGTCATGTGAATTTTATCCTATGGAAGCGGTAAAGACAAATATTTTAGGTACTGATAATGTTTTAAACGCATCTGTTGAACATAATGTTAAAAAAGTAATTGTCTTATCAACGGACAAAGCTGTATATCCGATTAATGCCATGGGCATGACAAAAGCAATGGCCGAAAAGTTGATGGTTGCCAAATCAATGACTGTAGATTCAAAAAAAACAATTTTATGCGCCGTAAGATACGGTAACGTAATGACATCCAGAGGCTCTGTTATTCCTTTATTTATTAAACAATGCAAGGAAGGTAAACCTATTACAATTACGGATCCTGATATGACAAGGTTCTTAATGTCGCTGGAAGAATCTGTGGAACTTGTATTATATGCTTATAATAATGCAAGAGCCGGTGATATTTTTGTTCAAAAAGCTCCGGCGTCAACAATTTATGATTTAGCTTGTGCGGTCAGACAAATCTTTAATCCGAAAAATGAAATTCAAGTAATCGGAACAAGACATGGCGAAAAAGCCCATGAAACACTTGTTAACAGGGAAGAAAAACAAAGGGCTCAGGATTTAGGAATGTTTTACCGCATTTGTGCAGATACAAGAAATTTAAACTATAATAAGTATTTTACGGAAGGTGATTTGACAATAACAAAACAAGATGAATATAACTCTTTTAATACAACAAGACTTAACGTGGATGAAATTATAGAAAAGCTACTTAAACTTGATTATATTCAGCAAGAACTAAAAACTGCTATAAAATAAAGGTAACTTAAATGAAGATTGCAATATTAGGTGCGGCAGGAATGTTGGGCAGTATGGTTTTAGAAGTATTTTCTAAAAATACAGATTATCAAATTATTGCTTCAGCAAGAAATAAAAATGATTTTGATAACAGGCTTTCCTGGAAATTTCTTGATGCTGTTAATTTTACCGCTGAAGAAATTGCAGATGTTATTAGGGATTGTAGTTGGGTTATAAACTGCATAGGGCTTATAAAACCTTATATTGATGATAATAATTTTTCAGATGTCGAAAAAGCCATTGAAATAAATACTCTATTCCCTTATAAATTATCTCAGGCTGCGGAAAAAACAGGCGCAAAGGTAATTCAAATTGCAACGGATTGTGTTTTTGACGGTACAAAAGGAAAATACATTGAAACCGACAATCATAATGCGGTTGATGTTTACGGAAAAACAAAAAGTCTGGGAGAGGTTTATTCTTCGGATGTTATAAATCTAAGATGCTCAATAATAGGATTTGAAAAAAGAAATAAAAAATCTCTGTTGGAATGGTTTTTAAATCAACCTCCAAATTCTTTTGTCAAAGGTTATTCCAATCATTTCTGGAACGGGGTTACAACATACCATTTTGCAAAAATTTGTATGGGAATTATAAAAAGCGATTTTGATTTTTATCATCTGCAGCATATTGTTCCTGCAGATTTTGTCAGCAAAGCACAGTTGCTTAATTATTTTAAAGAAATATTCCGTGAAGATATTTTGATAGATGTTATTAATACCCCGGAAAATGTAGACAGAACTCTTTTGACCGTAAATGAAGATAAAAACAATACTTTGTGGCAAATTGCCGGGTATAGTTCACCTCCGACAATCAAAAGAATGGTTGAGGAGTTAAAAGATGCAAGAATTTAATCCTTTAGTTTCAATAGTTATACCTGTTTATAACGGCTCAAATTTTTTACGTTCGGCAATAGATTCTGCGATTAACCAGACTTACAAAAATATAGAAGTAATTGTTGTAAATGACGGTTCTACAGACGATACCGATAAAATTGCAAAATCTTACGGAAATAAAATCAGGTATTTTACTAAAGAAAACGGCGGAGTTGCAACGGCTTTAAATTTAGCAATTAAAGAAGCAAAAGGTGAATATATTTCCTGGCTTTCGCATGATGATTTTTACTCCGAAAATAAAATAGAAATGCAAATTAATAAACTCAGAGAGCTTAATTGCAATCCGAAAATCATCCTATTTTCAGATTATGCAGGACTTGATGAAGATAATAATGTAATCAAAAAGGTAGAACTTGCTGATATATTCAAAGAAAACAGCAGAATAGAAATTTTAAAATTGCTTAATATGGCATATTTACATGGGTGTACTCTTTTAATACCGAAAATTGCTTTTGAACAAATATCTTATTTTGATGTGAAGTTGAAAACAACTCAGGATTATGCTCTTTGGTTTAAGTTTGTAAAAAAAGGTTATATTTTTTACCATATGAGTGAAATTTTAGTTTATTCAAGATGGCATGACAACCAAGATACACGCACTAAAGTTGTTACTCATAAGAAAGAACAAAAAAAACTGCACAGGAAAGTTGTATTAATGTTTTTCAAGGATTATTTGTTTTGTTATGATCAGGATTATGTCCAAATTCATGTATGTTTAGTAAGGAATGATTTAAAAATTATTTCTGAAATACTAAGGTTTTTAAGAAAAATAGTTAGAAAATATAGAAAAATTTTTTATCCTAAATAATGAGGATGCGGAAAAATTCGAAAAATGACAATTTTTCGCAATTTTTCAAATCCGACCTAAGAAGCGGATTGCGAGAAAAATTTTAATTTTTCCGCAAGCTCAATATCCGTTTTGTTCTGCAATTTTTCTTTGCCGTGCTTTATTTGCGCTGTTTCTGACTGCATCAATGAGCATAATACTTACAGGAATGAATAAATATGTCGCAAAACAGGTTAAATAAGACATTTTTATGTTATGAAGAGCTGCTTTACTTATATTAGTTTTTTTCAGGAATTTGATTCCTTCTAGGGAGGCTTTAGCTTCGGTTATTAGTTCAGGCGAAAATGCCAAAAGCGGTATTATGGCATCGCTTTGTGCAAAAAAGTTTTTAATTTTCGAGTCTATGCCTTGATTTTAATCATTAGAGGCGTGAGATTTTTGGCGTTGAGCCATTAACGTATAAAGTGCAAGAGCAAGAAAAGTGTAATGTCCCCTTCCGCGTTGCAGCCATTTGAAAAATCTTGTATTATTTTCTTGAATTGCATGACCTAATTCATGGAAAAGTGCTGAATGTTCGTTCTTG
>JAQVKX010000016.1 GCA_028694425.1 Candidatus Gastranaerophilales bacterium | reverse complement strand
TGTCGGTACTTAGAGCGGAGTTGGGCGGCTCAATTGGTTGCGTGAAGCACATTATACACGATGAAGTTTACCAAATCCATGATGCCCATGAACGCTTAGTGCATTTATTGGCTTGCTAAATCTTTAGCTCAAGGACATTTTTGCAAAAAAATGGACTTGTGCATTAGTCTCAATGGTAAATTAAAAAATTTTTGCTATGCAAAAATTTACTTTTTACCTTTTACCTTTTTATCCCCCACAGTTAGCAAGCGGAGTTCTCATCAAAATAAAGTAAAAAAGACCTGATAAAAACATACATATAGGAATAGTACAAACCCAAGCAACGACTATATTTTTAACAATCCCCCATCTAACAGCGGAAACTTTTACCATACTGCCGACACCCATAATTGCTGTCGAGATTATATGAGTTGTGCTTACAGGGAACCCGAAATGTGATGCGGTTAAAATTATTCCCGCAGAAGCTATTTCAACCGAAAATCCGTGAATGGGTTTCATTTTTATAACTTTTGAACTCATTGTACGGATAATTTTCCAACCGCCTGTCATTGTTCCCAAAGATAAAGTCATTGCACAAGCACATATTACCCAAATCGGAATGTGAAAACTTTTATCTTGAATAACGCCAAAAGTCATTAAAGATAATGTTATAATCCCCATTGTTTTTTGGGCATCGTTGGAACCATGACTGAATGCCAAAAATCCCGAAGAAAAAAGCTGTAATTTTCTGAATAACCTGTTTAAAAGTTCAGGACGCATTTTATAAAAAATCTTTAATAAAACAAGAATTACCAAAAAGCCTACACAAAAGCCCAAAACAGGTGAAGCAATCATCGGGATAAGTACTTTAAATACCACGTTATGACCGTTTATAACATCAAGTGAAGGGTGTTCAAGTCTTAGCGAAGGCAGTTTCAATATTAATTCATAAGCTTTATCCAATTGTAAATAAGCATGAGTAAGTGCAGCACCTAATAATCCACCGATAAGTGCATGGGAAGAACTTGAAGGTAATCCAAGGTACCAAGTTAATAAATTCCAGGTTATTGCACCTAGAAGTGCCGCTAAAATTACCAGTTGTGTAACTGATTCAGGTGAAACCATTCCTGCACCTATTGTGTGTGCAACGTGTGTTCCAAAAAATGCTCCCGTAAAGTCTAAAACCGCTGCATAAATTATTGCTCTTCTGGGGCTTAATGCTTTTGTTGATACAACAGTTGAGATTGCATTTGCCGAATCGTGAAACCCGTTCACATATTCAAACATAAATGCCACTATCATAACTAACGTCAGTAATATTATCGCTATACTCATAATTCTTAATTATTTTTCAGTGCAATGCCCAAAATAACGTCCGAAACGCTGAAACATTTATCCAAGGCACTTTCTAAAACCTTATATATATCTCTTAACTTTATTACTTCAATTGCTTCAAACTCACCTGAAAATAACTTATCCATTGCCCTATGAAGTATGTCATCTCCCAAAGTTTCAATCTCTTTCATTGATTCATAACTTGTGGTAATTTCCGTTATTCTGGAAATTGTCTTTAACAAGCCTACACTTCGCATTAGCTCATCGGTCGCTTTAACAATTGTTTTTGCCTGCTGAAACATTTCTTCGGTATAATTTGAAACCCTGTAAACATTTAAATTCATGAATGCTTGAGAAATTTTTTTTGTAATTTTATTTAACATTATTGCAAGCATTTGAATATCTTCTCTGTCAATTGGTGTAACAAAAGTTGTATTTAATTTGTTAATAGTTTCTCTTTCAAGTCCGGAACCCCTATGCTTTAGTGTTCTCGCTTTAACCATTTTCTCGTCCGTTATACCGTGCAAAAGTGCCTCATTAAATAAACCTGCCATATCATAACAGTTTTTTGCGGCAGCTTCAAAACAGTCATAAAATACCGTATTTTTAGGCGGTAATAATTTTTCAAATATATTATATTTCACTGTGTACTCCCTTTTTTGCTACACACAATCATGGTATGCCAAACAAAGTTTTTTGTAACTATTGTTTTATGTTTTGTAACAAAAAAGTCTCGGAAATAATCCGAGACTTTTTATATTACAATCTTTCTTTCGGTTTCATAAATATTCTGTCCACATCCGTATTTATAGCAAAATAAAACCTTCCTGAATCATCATTATAATTTTTAGGTCCGACCGGGATACCGACACCCATCTGCAAAGATATTGCATTTGTTACATTTATGTAAGTACCAAATCCTACACTCTGTAAAAAGTTGCTTGGATATCCGTACATATCATTATATTCTTTTACCCATCCCCAGTCATAGAAAAAAGCAAGTTTAGCTTTATCTGACCAGGATTTAACTTTTTTAGGCAAGATTTGTTTTAAGCCGGGAACAGGCGTCCTGAGTTCCAAAGTTCCTGCCATACCGTAATCACCTAGCAATTCACTCGGTTGATAACCTCTTATTGAGTAAGCTCCACCTAAATACATTTGTTCCGATGCATATAAGGATTGACCTGTATATTGACCGTTTAACCTTATTATACCTAAACAATTTTTAGGTAATCTTTGAATTCTTGCTATACTTGCAATTAATTTATAAAAAGTACTTTGAGGACCGCTGTCAATATTTTCGGTTGCACCAAAAGCATTTACACCCATATCGACACCGATACTTGCAAGTGTACGACCGTTTTTGTCGTCAAACATTCCGTAAAGCCCTGTTCTTAAAACACGTAAACTGTAGTCCGCTATGTTTTGTCCGAGTGAAACTATATCTGTTTTTGAATTTACCGCATTAACCGAAACCGATGCGGTTAATTCTTTTGTTGCTGTACTTATAAGAGGATGGGTTAACCTTAAACCGTAATCAACGGCTTTACCTTGGATATCAAGGTTTTGGTAAGGTCCGCCCAAGAATACTTTTGAATAAGAATAATCAAATGATAATTTTGTACCGTATTTGTTGACAGGTATTTGATATCCGGCTAATGCACCGGTTGCACCTTGTGAAAGAATTGCTCCACCGTATATTCTGTCACCGAAACCGGTTAAGTTATCAATTCCGATAATACCTGTAAATCTTTGTCTGCCGGTGTAGTTACGACCGAAATCATCCCATCCGATACTTAAATTTAAAGGAAATCTGTCAGCAACATTTAGTTTAATTACTGTATCCTCATTTTTATTTTTTGAGATTTCAACAGAACCCTTTAAGTAATCTTCCTTATTTATGTTTTTCATTGCACCTTGCAAGTCTTTTGAGTTAAAGACCTTACCTTGAAGTAATCCTCTTCCGCCAAGAGCAATATTTTTTAAATACCATTCTTTTTCCCAACGATTACCGTAAGCTTCTTTTTCGGAAACCTTACTTTCTTTAATATTTATTTTAACAATGCCGTCGGCTATTTCTTGAGGTTCTAAGTAAGCATAAGAAGTTAAATAGCCGTTTTGTTGGTAAAAACGGCTGATTTTTATTGTGTAATCCATAACATCTTCAAGATAAACTTCCTGACCTACAAGACCGTTAGCTAACTTTAAGAGTTTTTTATCCGAATATTTTGTATTTCCTTCAAAAATAATTTTATTAAGCTTAAATTGAGGATTGTAAGTTAAATTCCCTTTTACAACATCTTTTTGATTTTGCTGTTGTTCTTTCAGTTTTTTTTCTGCATCAAGATCTTGCGGAACAGTTTCAATATATTTTTTTTCTATTTGTTGGTCTTCAAGCTGCATCAAGTTTTGTCTGTTAATAACTTCCGCGTTTGAACCGCCGATGTCCCCTGCCTCAATGGCATTTACAGCTAAACAGTTTATAAATAAACAACAAGTAATGATTGTTAACTTTTTCATATCCCTCTTTTCTAATGGTTTTTTTACTAAATTAATACCTATTTTATCATAAAAAATTAAACTCAACAATAGCTAAAGTAAATTTTTGTAAATATTTAATTTAAAATAGCAAATTTAGAAATTCAGAACTTTTTTTAAAGTATAATGAGAATTATAAATTTGAGTAGAATTTGATTTTCCACGTTAAAATTATTAAGAATAAGATTAAAGAAAAAAGAAAGGTTAATCCACATGAATTTTTCAACATTAAGATTTAAGAAGCTGTTTGTAACAACTCTTTTGTTAGTTTCTTTTATGGATGCAGCTGTTCCTGTTATGGCAGCAGATACAACCGTTTTTTCGGGTGATGCGACAACAAGTGCCGTTATTACTGATTTAGGCGGAGCAAATGTTAATGCCAAGACTGACAATTATGCACAGATAGGGATTACCGGTAACGGAAATACAATAACCTGGAGTTATTTAAACGTTGTAGCAGGCAAAACACTTGACTTTAACTTTATTACTAACGGACAGGTTGCACTTAACAAAGTAACAAACGGCATGTCTTATATCGGCGGTAATTTAATTACCAGCGGAGCTGACGGACGTTTGATAATTTCCAATCCTAACGGCATGCTTTTTGAAAACGGTTCTTATACAAATGCAAATGCCTTGATGTTAACGACCCAAAATGTAAATTGGGACGGTAACTTGTATGGAGCATTAACCTTATCAGATTATGCCGGTGGAAAATCAATAGGCGGAATACAAATTGGAAACGGGGATATGAATAATGCGGCAATTATGAGAGTTGCCGAAGATTTAAATATAATTTCAAACGGAATTAAAATTGACGGAGCAGATATTCTTGCAGGCGGTAATGTCAGATTAATTACAGCCGACGGTGTTACTTTTGCAGCAACGCCTAATACTAATTCGGTTGAACCTACTCTTATTGCTTCAACAAACAATAATGCAATAACCTATGATGCAGTTAATTCTGACGGTAATACTGTTAAGAGTTCAATCCTTGTTGAAGATTCTGCAATCGCAGTCAAAGATAACGGAACTAATAAGATATATTTCATAACTAAGGGTGACAGTGATAAAGCAAGTATTGCTGCAATAAAATCAAATATTTCAGGGAAGACTGATTTAGATGTTGCGGGAAATGCTGATTTTGAAGTTTACGGCAACCTTGATATTGATGGTTCCGATGTCGGCGGAGATTTGATTGCTAAAACCTTAGACGGTACTTTCAGTCTGTCAGGTTCTGCACGAGTTATAACTAATGAAGAAATTACAACCCTTTTGGAATATATATATGAAAGAGGTTTTTGGACTATAACATTAGATACTTTAAACAGAATCCTTAACGGTCAGTTAACTTTAAGAGAATTGGCATTAATATTATTTGGAGATACAAACACACCTACACATATTTATGATACTTATAAGTTAAGTCAAAATATTCTTACCGAATCAACAAATACACAGATATCAGGCAGAGGGAATATAACAATATCAGATACTACCGTTGGCGGTAATGCAATTGTTGATGGGGCGAATGTATCCATTACAAATTTCTCGGCAAACAACCTTGATGTAAAATCATCCGAATCTACATTAAGTTACAGTAGAGATGGTTATCAAAATAAATATAATTCGGAAACTGATTATAAATGGACTAACACGGCTTGGGAAGAAGAAAGAGTTTGGATTCCTACTCACATTGAAGGTGGTAGGATAATCTGGGGGCATTATGAAGGAACAGGCAACCCTGACTACTCTAAGCCGATAGCAGGGGGATTTACCCCTTATCTTGTAGTTGAAACAAGTATGGCACCTCCTTCTAAAGTTATTGATGAACATCCTGCTGTGCAAACTTCAACAGGAAGTATGTCTCTTGAAACAATTACCACAGGTAATCTAAAGGCGAATGCATACGGAGAACTTAATGCTACAGGTTTAGATATAAACAGAAATGCCAGTTTAATTTCAACTTCAGATGATGTTACGGTTACAAATTCCAATATATCAAATAAATTAACGTCTTCGGCTGTAAATATTACGCTTAACAATACATCGGCTAAAAAACTTTATGCAAATGCGGATGAAAAACTTACTTTGGAAAACCAAACAGATATTGGAAGAGTAAGGGCATTTGCAGCAGATATTGATGTTGATAATTCCAAAATCGGCAGTGGAAGAATGAAAGCAGATAATGATATAGTTGTAGAAAATACTTCAGAAATATCAAAAGCTAAGCTTAATGCCGGACATGATATTAATATATATGACTCGACAATCAAAACTTCAAAACTTAATGCGGGAAATAATGTTTACATAGATCCTTCATTAATTGAAGATTCGAAAATTTCTGCAGTAAATAATATTGATATTTATGATTCTACAGTTAATAAATCAAAGCTTACTGCCGGAGTAAATGTTAATATTAAAGACCATTCAAAATTAATAAATTCTTATGCTAAAGCGAAAAACGACATTAATATTAATCATTCAAAAGTTATAAAATCAACATTAAATGCAAAGGATGATGTTAATATTTCAAATCATTCAGAGTTAACCGCTTCAAAAGTAAAAGCGGACGATGATATTAATATCGGTCATTCAAATGTCATTCAATCAACATTGAGTGCAAAAGATGATTTTAATGTATCAAACCGTTCAAAATTAATAGCTTCACAGGTAAAAGCAGGTGATGATATTAATATCGGCAACGGTTCTTCGGTTATTAATTCCAAACTCAGTGCAAGAGATGACATAAATATATATAATCACTCAAGCTTGATAAATTCAAAAGCAGATGCAAACGATGATATCAATATATATGATTCAACAATAATAAGCTCAAAACTTGATGCAAGAGACAACATTTATGTTGACCCGTCTTTCATAGAAGATTCGACTTTAACTGCAAAAAATAACATTACCGTAGAAGATTCAACGGTAAATAATTCAACTCTTGCGGCAGGCAGAGACGTAAATATTAATCATTCAAACGTTAATAATTCAAAAGTATTTGCGGATAATAACGTGAATGTAATAAACCGTTCAGCATTAACAAATACATTCGTACAGGCAGACAATGATATTAATATTGATTCTTCAAATGTTCAGTATTCAGCATTAATTGCTAAAGATGATATAAATGTTAAGAATCATTCAAAATTAAACATGGTTTTTGTCGGTGCCAAGGATGATATCAGTGTTGCCGGTTCGAATGTTGATAAATCAATACTTAAAGCAGGTGATGATTTAAAAATCTCTTACTCTACAGTAAAAACATCCAAGTTAAGTGCGGGTGATGATATTAACATATCAAACCATTCTAATGTGATTAATTCTTATGCAAAAGCAGATGAGGATATTAATATATATGATTCAAGAATAAGCAATTCTACAATTGATGCAGGTTATGACATTTATGTTGATCCTTCAATAATCGAAAATTCAACACTTATTGCAGATAACTGTATTCGTATATATGATTCAATAGTAAAAAGTTCAAACCTCAGAGCACAAAAATTTATTAATATAGATAATTCAACAGTTGAATTCTCATGGCTAACGGCAATTGATAACGATATTTGGGTAAATGATAATTCTATTATCAAATATTCAATACTTACTGCATTAAGAGATGATATTAATGTATATAATTCAACCGTTGAAGGTTCAATCCTTACAGCATATGACAACATATGGATAGGATCTTCAGAAGTTAATAATTCATTTATCACTTCTCATGATGCTACGTGGATGGGAAATTCCCAAATTAACCGTTCAATTCTCAATGCCGGTGAAACTATATTGATTACGAATGGTTCAGATGTGGATCGTTCAATATTAAACGCAGTTGACGGTATCTATGTCAGAAACTTTTCTTCATTAAACAGATCGTTATTAAATTCAGGTGCGAATATCAATGTTAATAATTCTTATATAGGTTATTCAAGACTTAATGCAGACAATAATATTGATATAAGTAGTTCTGTTATAAATAATGTTAACTTAGACGCACTTAATGATATTAATATATTAGGTTCATTAGCTCTGGGTAAAATAAATGCAGAAACAACAAACGGTGATATAACAATAATGAATACAGTTGGCAATGCAGATTTTGACTTAACTTCAGGTGATGATATTTATGTCTATAACTCAGGTATGAACTCGGCATTAATGAATGCAATAAATGACATAACACTGGAAGGAATTTACGTCAGCGGTGATCTGACAATAACAGGAGCTAACAATGTATTAATATCTAATTCAGATACTCCTTCTCCTGAAGGTTATCCGACTATTCCTGAATTGGCAATCGGAATGTCTCCGATAACAGATTATAATATAGCAAGGTTTGATGATGCATTCTTCAATACTATGGGAGCTGCTTTCGGTGCTAAGTACGGTATAGGAACAAGAATATCATACATCGGCGGAAATCTGGATATTTCAAATGCTAATTTAGTTACACTCGTAAACACTGCCGTTGTAGGTAATCTAACAGAAAGCAATATAGCAACTGATACAAACTTAATTACATCTTATGTCGGTGGGGATTATACTCCTGACAGAGCAACCATTGCCGGAGATGCAAGCGTTTTCCAATCTTACATCAAGGGTACTTATATTGATTACTATCCGGATGGTGAAGATGATTATTCTAACCTGAACGATATTAACAGATTAAAGTACGGTGAAGAGCTTGATGCAGTATTCAGGCAACACTTTAATCCGAGAGGTTTTGCTGCAGGCGAAGATGAAATCAGATTAATGAAAAATACTACTTTATCAAGTCTTGTAAAAAATAATAAAAACTTTATACAATTTACAAAACCATTTTATGCTTATTAGGGATATGTAGGAAAAAGGGCAGTTTTAGCATTTGCTAAAACTGCCCTTTTTTAGTCTCTTTTTTTACATCTCTCCAATATGGATATCGCCGTCTTTTTTTGTATTCGGTTTCATAAATAACAAAATCGGAATAATTAAGAAACAAATTAACCCAAAAATTCTAAAAGCATCCATAAATGCCCATAGATTTGATTGTTTTAAAAGTTCAATGTACATCAGATAATTTGCTTTTTGCTGTGCAACCGAAATTGCTGAATATTTCCCAAGAGCTGAAGTCATTGCTTGAACTTTATGCTGAAAAGCAGGGTTTAGCGGGTTCAAGTAACCTACCATACTAAATTGATGAGCTTGCCCCATTCTTGAAATTATTGTTGCAACAATAGACATACCGACGGCACCGCCGATATTTTTTAGCAAAGCCTGAATACCTACGGCATTTGTCATTTTTGTTTGGTCTAAAGTAGCAACGGAAATAGTACTTATTGCTATCATACAACAGCTCATTCCCAATCCGAATATAAAATTCGGGATAATAATATTAATCATTGAAATTTGGAGGTTTAAAGTCCCAAACATAAGGCTGGCAGTTCCAAGAAGCCCTAAGCCTACCGCAATCAGTCCTCTGTCATCAATTTTTTTAGCAAAAATCCCTGTAATAATAAGCCCGATAACACTTCCGATACCTCTGGGCATCATGCTCAGACCGCTTAAATATGCACTGTATTTTAAGAGATTTTGCAAAAATAACGGCATAATTGCAATTGAAGAATATAAAACCGCCATAACCAAAAACATAAGAATTGTTCCGTATAAAAAATTTTTATCTTTAAATACTCTCAAATCCAGTATGGATTTGTCGTTTACAAGCTGTGAAATTACAAATGCAATCATTGCAAGCATTGAAGCAGCAAAAGTCCAACAAACCCAAGGTGCATTAAACCAGTCATTTTTTTGACCGTTATCAAGTACAATCTGCAAACAAACAAGCCAAATAATTAAAAAACTAAAGCCAGTAAAATCAATTTTTTGCCCTACTTTTTTCCTTGCAAAAGGCGGGTCTTCAACAAACATATTTGCCAGAAAGATTGCCAAAAAACCTATCGGAACATTTATATAAAAAATCCAGTGCCAGTTATAGTTATCGGTAATCCATCCTCCCAAAACGGGACCTATTATAGGTGCTATGATAATTCCGATACCAAAAACAGACATTGCCATCCTTCTTTTTTCAAGCGGAAAGCTTTCAAGTAATATAGCTTGAGCTATAGGAACAATTGCTCCGCCACCCAAACCTTGCAAAATTCTTGCAATAATCATTTGGTCTAAAGATGTTGCCAAGCCGCAAAGAAATGAAGATACGGTGAATAAAAGTACACAGCCGATATAAAACCTTTTTCGTCCGAATACTCCGCTAAACCAAGCAACAGAAGGCAAGATTATTCCGCTTGCTATCATGTAACTCGTTAAAATCCAGAGGGCTTCTTCATTGCTGGAAGAGAAACTTCCTGCCATATGTGGAAGTGCAACGTTTGCTATTGTGGAATCAAGCACAAACATAAACGTGGCAAGCATAACAGCCAATGTTGCAGGCCATGGATTCTTCGGTAATTTCCATTCTTCTTGTTCTTGTGCAATTTCGCTATTCATAAATTCTATTCACTATTCACCATTCACTATTCACTGTTTCACCCTAACCTTTGGTTCAACAGACATTCCAGGGACAATTGTGTAAACATTAGTGTCTATTTTTTCCGTAAATATTATTTTTACGGGAATCCTTTGAACGATTTTAACAAAACTTCCCACAGCATTTTCGGGAGGGAATAAACTTGATTTTGCTCCTGAAATCCTTTGTATGCTGTCAATTTTTACTTTAAAAATTTTGTTCGGATAGGTGTCGACTTTAATATCAACATTTTGCCCGATTTTCATATAGCGAAGCTGATTTTCTTTAAAATTAGCGACAATCCAAATATTATCGGGAACTATCATAAATAAAGGCTGTCCGGTTTGCACAAAAGCACCTTTTTCTATTGATTTATTTGCAACGGTACCATTTTGAGGTGCATAGACTTTTGTATATGATAAAGCAAGTTTAGCTTGTTTTTTTAATGCCGCCAACTGTTTTAAATCAGCATCGGCAACACGGTTACTATCTTTTGATAATAAACTTTCCCTTGCATGAGTTAATGATGCTTGTGTATTATCATAAGCTGTTTTGGCGTTATCATACTCAAGTTTTGAAGCAGCCCCTGATTTATAAAGCTCTGTATATCTGTCCAAATTCCTTTTTGCCAGATTAATTTGAGAATTAACCGCTTCAAAACTTGCTTTTGCACCTTTTTGTTTAAGTAATGCAGATTGATAAGCCGCCTTTGCTTGTGCTAGCTTAGCTTCGTAATCAGTAGGATCAATTTGTGCAACCAAATCACCCTCTTTTACGTGTTGATTGTCTGTAACATACATTTCAATAACTTGTCCGGAAACTTTCGGTGCCACAGAAACCGTATGTGTTTCAACATAAGCATCTTCCGTTGTCTCATACTTACTTGCATTAAACATTGCAAAATATCCGATTATCGCAGCAATAATTATAATGACAGGTATTATGTATCTTTTTTTAACCGGTCTGTTTTTTTCCTCACTTGACATTTTATCCTCCGCTTTCTATATTTGTATGCTAGTTGTTTTGCTTAAACTCGTTTTAAGTTTGTTAAGTATATTTCTTAAATTATCAAATTCTTCATCCGTAACTTCTTCAAAAACCTGAAAAAAAGCTTTTCTCAATTTTGGAATGCTTTCTTCCACAAGTTCTTTACCTTTATCTGTTATATAAATCTTTTTAACTAAACGTTTGCCTTTTGTTTCAGCAGCTCTTGTTATAAACCCTTTTTCTTCCAATATAGTTAATATACGTCCTGTATTAGAGCGGTCTTTTAATATTAATTTTGACAAATCTCTTTGGCAGATGTCACTGTTGCAATAAAGTGCATCCAGTGCAACAAATTGGTCAATCGTAACTCCCATACACAATTGGGTGAAAAATTGAGCACCTTTAATCTTAGAGTAAACAACGGTTTGCTCCATTAAATAAATTACACTGTCAAAATAACGGGTTTTTTCATTTTCTTTCATACAAATTCCATCTATAATATTATTGTATAACATTTTTGTCATAACTCCAACATGATGTAATAATTACATGTTGCAATTACAACATTATTATGTTAGCATGTAAAATATAAAAAGTAAAGAGGGGAAGAAATGCAAAAAGCAAAATGTGAAAAGGAAATAGGAAATAGGAAATAGTGAATGGTAGGGCGCATTTATGCACCAATCTGTAATCTATAATCTGTAAGGGGGGCATACTTGCCCGACAACAAAAAAGGCAGGAAAGATGAAACGAATAACAATAATATTACTAATAGTATATTTTTTAGGATTAAATATAACGCCGGCATGTGCATGGAAATGGCAGCATGATAAAAAAGTCATTCAATCTCAAGTTACAGAGTACAAATTTAAAGATGTAAACCTTGATTGGTGGCAAAATTATGATGATGAGTATCTTGAAGGTTATATAGTAAAAGCAATTGACAATAACTATGACTTGAAAATTGCTACACTGAAGGTTGAAGAAGCAAGGCAGAATGTAAAAATGCAGTTTTCAAAAGAACTGCCCAGTGCTTCAATAGGTGCTGCACCTTTGCTGTATAAATATACGGGCGTTACAAATACCCAAAGCAATTTCGGGTTGCCGATGACGGTTAATTATGAGTTGGATTTGTTCTTAAAAAACCATGACAAAACAAAGTCGGTTAAAAAACTTCATGAAATATCAAAATTTAATGAAAAAGCGGCGTATATTTCAATTGCCTCTGCTGTCGGCGCAACTTATTTTAATATAGTTAAACTTGATAAATTAATTGATATACAAAACGAAATTATCAATGACAGAAAAAAGATTTTTGAGTTGATGCAGCAGCGAAATAATATCGGAATAACTTCTACCGCTGATGAAACAAGGGCAGAAAAGGCTTATGTAATGGCTGTTACGGACTTAAAAGATTTAGAGAAGGCAAGGTTTATATTATTGAATTCTCTTGCGGTTTTAATCGGTGAAAGCCCTAATAATATTGGTGAACTTAAAAGAATTTCTTATGACGAACTTGCTTATAAAAAACAAATTCCGCAGGAAATTTCGTCGGAAATAATTATGCAGAGACCGGATTATCTTGCTGCCGAAAAAATGGTAGAAAAGGCAGGTATAGATGTTCGTGTAGCCAGAAAAGAATTCTTGCCGAAAATAGATATAATGGGGCTTCTGTTTTTCAGCACAAGTTCTCTCGGTACTTCAATGAATTGGACAAATGCACTTGCGGGAATACTCGGGCAAGCCATGCTTCCTTTATTTACGGGTGGTGCAAAATTTGCGAATTTGAGATTAAATAAAAACAAATATGAACAGGTTTTGCAGAGTTATTATAAGACAAATTTAGTGGCAATTCAGGAAGTTAACGATTCCCTGAGTTCGTTAAAACTTGATGATGAAAAATATCGTAAAAACTTAAAATCTTACGATATGCAAAAAGCTGATTATAATTATATGAAGAAGAGATATGAACAAGGTGTCATTTCAAATTTGGATTTAATCCAGCAGAAGGAAACTTTGCTTGTAATGTCTAAAATGGTTACGGCAAGCAAAACTGATTGCTACATTGATCAAATCAGTTTATATAAAGCCGTCGGGGGAAAGCTGTAAAAAAATGGAAAATGGAAAATTGAAAATTGAAAATTATTTAGTTTATGAGGTGATAAGGTGAACAGGTGAATAGTTTAATTTTCCATTTATTAAATTTCCAGCTTCAAAACTTGAGACCGCTGCACAAGTCCAAAATTTATAATTTTGAGACTTGTGAGTGGTCGACCTTACAAAAGCGGATGTCAAGCAGAGGCATTCCAAGGCAAAATGACACTTTTGCCACACCCCGAATAATCCAAGACGGACTTTGCTCAAGGACATTTTTGCAAAAAAATGGACTTGTGCATTAGTCTCAACTTGACAAATCGGGCAAAAAATAGTACTTTTAAGATAGTTTACAGATTCAAGGAAAAGAAAGAATATGGGAGTTGATAGGCATAAAATTCGAGAACACACTTTTTGCACACATATACATGTTCTCTTAAAGGATATTACTTCTAAATTCTTCGGTATACTTGAACACGTAGGTTGGAGTTGACAAAGGGAACAGGCGAGGCAAGAGCCTTGTGCCCCTGTCTTTTGGATGAAATGAGGAACTACCCCAACAGCACAAGGCAAAGCCCTTCCATGTTATTGCGAGGAGTTTTGCGAAGATACCTCTTGCAAATTCACTTTATTTGCACCAAAATTAACTTTACAAACAGTTTCAATTAAAACAGTTCAGTTGAAAGAAAAATTAACTGCGAGAAAATTACTTATAAAACAAAGAGTTGATTTGATAAATAACCTTAAAAGTACATTTATGAAACGTGGTACTTCATTACCATTTGAAGATTTAACAACACTAAAAGCAGGTAAATGGTTTTGTGCTAGAGGATGCGGAAAAATTAAAAATTTTTCTCGCACCTCCTTAGTCCAGTAAAAGCCAAGCTACCCTTTTACCAAGGCTATGCTTGGCTTTTACCTTCTTTAGGTCGGGCACGGAATAATCTCAAAATTGTAGATTTTGGAATTATTCCGTGCCCTCCTAATGAAGATATTTTAATCAGTTCTATAGGTCAAATATTATTAAATTTAACAAAAACAATAAATGTAATGGAAAAAGAAATAGAAAAAAATCTTCCGCCTAAAGCAAAGAAATTAATAAATGAATTTAAAGGTATAGGGATAATAAATGGAGCTTTAATTTACACAGAACTAAAAGGTAAAAAAAGACAAAAGCACAATTTGTGAGTTATACAGGAATAGCACCGGTAGAATGTTCAAGCGGAATGACACAAAGACACAGGAATAATAAACGTGGTAACAGGCAATTAAACAGCGTCTTTTATCAACTGAGCATACATCAAAGCAGGCTTAATGAGAAAAGTAAGGAATATTTTGAGAAAAAACTGGCAGAAGGAAAAACAAAGAAGCACGCTCGCAAATGCTTATCCCGACAGCTTTGCAACCTTGTTTGGAACTCTTTATTTTCTTAATCATTCTTAATAATCACTAGAAATATCTGTTACTTAATCTGGTAAAATATTACGAACTTGACAAATTTCCGCAGTTAAAAGATGTCATTGCTTTAAATATTATCAACAACCATGATCTGATAAATGCAGGCTGAATAAGGATTAGCACAAAATTCTAAAATATTTTCCAAAAAAACTCTTGCATTTTTTTGTTAATTAAATTAAGATTAGTTTATATTTATTCAAGAAAATTAAAAAAAATAAATATTTTGTAATATATTTTTTTTATGATAATATTATTTAGGAATTAGTGGCACGCAATTAAAGGACTATAATTATGACAGAAAATGCAGATTTACAAAATGAAATTGATGCACGCCAGAAAATTTTAGTGGCTGATGATGAAGCAAGTATCAGAAGAATTTTGGGAACCAGATTAAAAATGGTCGGCTATGACGTAATTGTCGCAGAAGACGGTGAAGAAGCCGTTAATTTATTTAATAAGACAAATCCCGATTTGGTTGTATTAGACGTTATGATGCCTAAAATGGACGGATATGGTGTTACAAGAGAAATCAGAAGAACCTCTGATGTTCCGATTATTATATTAACCGCATTGGGGGATGTCTCTGAAAGGATTACGGGACTTGAACTCGGTGCAGATGATTATGTAATTAAGCCTTTTAGCCCGAAAGAACTGGAAGCTAGAGTTAAAGCTGTTTTGAGAAGAACCGGTAACAGAGAAATGATTGTTCCGAGTGGAAAAGTTGCAAAAAATGTAATTACAACAGGAAGTATAAAAATAGATACGGCAAGACGCCAAGTGTTCAGAAAGAATGAAAGAATCCGTTTAACGGGTATGGAATTCAGCTTGTTGGAGTTGTTGGTAAACAATTCAGGACAAGCATATTCAAGAAACGAAATTTTACAGCACGTTTGGGCATATCCACCTGACCATCGTATTGATACAAGAGTCGTTGACGTTCATATTTCAAGATTGCGTTCTAAATTGGAAACAGACCCTGCAAATCCTGAGTTGATATTGACAGCTCGCGGAATAGGGTATATGTTTCAAAGAATAAATTAAGCAAAAAATAAAGAGTGGGTCGGGCTTTCTAGCCCGACAATTTTTTGCTTTTTTGTTGTCGGGCAAGAATGCCCGACCTACTTCTCACTTCTAACCTTCAATTCACAGCACATTTGGCAAGCCTCGAAAACTTTTGAGTATTTTAGATTTTTCCTGAAACAACAGAATTTAGGGTCATTAAAGACTTCTTTCAATCTTTTTTCACGAACATTGCCTATTTTTAAAGCTAAACAAGGATAAACATCACCTTGCGGATTTATCATCATGTTCGAAAAAGGATACATGCACGGCTCGTAAATCTCTTGAATGGGCTTGGTTTCGTTATAACTAAAAAACTTTTCGATTTTTTCAATCGCATCTTTACCGTCAAATTTAGGCGAAAATCTTACCTTTGTCTTGCCTTTCATTGCTTCAATTTCGCTATAAACCGACTTAAAATGCTCCATATTAAAGTAAGGTTTTATCGGATACTTTTGGGCATAAAACTCTTGCCCGAAGGTTTCACGTAAAACAGAGTTTTGTTTTAAGTCATTATTTCTTAAAAATGAAATCGAAAGAAAGTCAAACTTCATATCTTCACAAAGCTTATACAACTTAGGCAAATCATCAAGGTTGTTTTCAAGCACAATTGTCTTAATATCAACCATGGGTTTAGTACTTTTAGTCCTCAAATTATCTAAATTTGTAATAATTTTGTCAAAAATCCCTTCTTTATTACGGTTTTTGTCATGATTTTCGCCATAACCATCCAATGAAACGGACAAAAGCATCATTTTTGTTTTGATAAAAGCATTAATCATTTCCTCATCAATCAGAACACCATTTGTAACAACATTTAGTTTCCCGAAAGTCTTTTTTGCCGTTTTTTCCAAAATCGGAATAAAATCTTTTCTGATTAAAGGTTCACCACCTACGAGAGTTACAAAAGAATAAAAGGGAATTTGGTCAATAACATTAAACCACTCTTGAGTTGTAAGCTCATCTTTTTTTCGTTCATTACCGATATAGCAATAAGGACAATTAAGATTACACAAGTAAGTCAGCTCAAAAAAGTAGCGCAGCGGCATAAATGCCCGTCCCAACTTATTATAATAAGACGGTAAAGCATATAAATCTCTTACTGTATCAAATAATTTTGAATAATCTGGCATTTAACACTAATTCCTTATATTTTTAGTGAGAATTTCTGTATTCTCCCTCCCACCTTGAGGAGGAGTGTTGGGGTGGAGGAACTTGTTTTGTAATTCTCTTAATTTTTCATACACCGCACCGGATTTAATTGCTTCCAAAGCTAATTGTACACCCTCAAAAATATCAGGTTTAATTCCTGCAAGATAAATCATTGCTCCGGCGTTCATTGCTATTACGTTAAGCTTAGCGTCTGTAATCTCACCTTTAAAAATCCCTTCGATGATTTTTGCGTTATGTGCTGAATTTCCGCCTTTAATCTCGGCAATATCGGCTTTTTTGAAGCCAAAATCTTCGGGCGAAATTTTGCTTTGCAAAATTTCGCCATTTTTAAGCTCATAAACTGCCGTTTCTGAAGAAATACTTATCTCGTCCAAATTCGGGTTAAGCCCGTTTACAACCAAAGCTCGGTCTGTACCGAGTTTTTGCAGGGCATAAGCTATTTTTTCACACATTTCAAGCGAAGAAACCCCAAGCAATTGAGCATTAGGGAAAGCAGGATTAATCAGAGGACCCAAGTAATTAAAAATCGTTTTAATGCCTAATTGTTGGCGTATCGGGTTATTAACAGCCGCAAATTCGTTAAAATAGGGCGAATGAACAAAAGTAATATTATGCCTGTTAAATTGACTTGCGGCATCGTGTATAATTCTTGCAATTCTTATATCAAGTGCTTTTAGTAAATCTGAACTTCCGCAAGAGCTTGTAATTGAGGAGTTAGTCTGCTTAACTACATTAGCTCCGCAAGTGTTTGCAACAATCGCACTGGCGGTAGAAATGTTAATTGTATTTGACAAATCGGCACCTGTACCGCAGCTGTCTACAATGTATTTATCTACAATAACTCTTGTGGAAAACTCTCTCATTGCGGCTGCAAAGGCAAAAAACTCCTCTTTTGTTACACCTTTTTGGGTAATTGCGACTAAAAAAGCTCCTATTTGAGCTTCTGAAAACTCTTTTTTGGTAATTCCCTTAACTATTTCTTGAATTTCTTCAAAACTTAAATCTTCTTTTGCTATTATTTTATTTAAATAATTTTTCACTTTTTCCTCTTCCTTCCCCCTATCTACATTATCCCACAAAAAGTAATTTATGCTAAAATTATCTTATGAACAACACAATTATGGAAATAAAAATACAGCCGATGCAGAAAAGCGAGGTTGATGAAGTCCTTAAAATCGAAGAAAAGGCTTATGGGGATCACCATTGGTCAAAAGATTCTTTCTACGGTGAATTATCAAATAACTTGGCACATTATTATTCTGCTTATGACTTAGCCGGAAATTTAGTAGGCTATGCAGGTTCCTGGAGAGTACTTGACGAAGCCCATATTACCACAATTGCCGTTAAACCAGAACTTAAAAGAAAAAAAATAGGCGAAGCACTCCTTAACAGGATTTTAGAAGATTGTTATAAAAACGAGATAAAATATATTACTCTGGAAGTAAGAGCAAGCAATACCGCCGCAATAAGCTTGTATGAAAAATACGGGTTTAAGTCGCTCGGCACAAGAAAAGGCTATTACCAAAACAATAACGAAGATGCTTTAATAATGTGGACAGAAAATATATTTTGGGATAAATTTAAGTTAAAATATCAGGAAAATGTTGAGAAGTTAAAGGAATATATTAAAATACGATGACCAAAAGGGTTGAACAGCAATTAAATAAGTTCAGATATAAAAACCAGCCTTTGAGATTAACCTTGGGGGCGTTGGTTTTGACAGGACTTTGTTCGTTTTTAATCGTAATCGCAACGTTTACACAGTTTGATTTTAATCATTTTATTTTGCCGTTTGATGCATTTTCTTATGTAGATGCAAATTTTAAAAACCCTGCGGTTATGGCACATTTCATAAAACATTATCGTTATATTCCTCAAATCCCTGCGATAATTTTTATAGCGGTGCTTTTAGGCAGAAGATTTGGCATAGCATCTGTACTTATATATATTTTAACCGGACTTTTCTTGGCACCTGTTTTTGCACTCGGGGGGGGGCTTGAATATGTCTTTCAATACGGTTTCGGTTACATTTTAGCATATATTCCGGCAGTATTTTTTGCAGGTTCAATCCTCAGAAGCGGCTTAACTTATATAAACATGGCACAAGCGACGTTGGTTAGTGTTGTAACAATACATCTGTTCGGGATTTTGTATATGCTATTCATTGCAACACTGCAAAAAGAAAACTCCGCTATGATTTTAGGCTGGATATCAGCTCAAAGCGGAGTTAAAATCTTATATGATTTGTTGTTTGGTTTCCTTGCGATGATTTTGGCTAAATTCACAAAGAAAATCTTATGGGTTGCGATTGGTTAATATTATCAACAATTCTTATTCCGACGGTCTCGGGTCATAACCAAATAATCCTTTGTAACAAGATATTATTTGTCCCTTAAATGTTGCCGATTCATTTGTTAACTTTTTTTGATTTTCAAGTTTTGCTGTTTTTAAATACTCTTCACGTGTAATTCTTCCTTTTGCAACTTTGTCTTTATTATTTGCATCTATTGCATATAAATAGGCGGCATATTCATTTTCGTCGATATATCCGTCTTTATCCAAATCCATAATAAAAAATTGCATTACTGTATTTACATCGGTTGGTTCAAGTTTTTCGTCACCGTTGATGTCTAGATGAGTAATATCATTTTTTGCGGCAACTAAAACGGCTTCTGTATAAAGTTTTTTTGCTCTATTATAATCTCCTGCCGCAATAGCACTTCTATACTCTTGTCCGACAAATTCAAAATCTTCAATTTCAATATCAGGATTATAAATATTATTGCCGTGTGCGTTTACTTCAATTATTGAATTTTTGCATCTGTTGCACCAAATAGAAAAAAGTTTCTTTTTAGTTGTTAAATTGGTAAAACCCATAATTTGTCCTTTTTAATCTTTTCTTAACGGTATATAAACCATATATATTTATTAAGTAAAATATATACAAAAAATTGCCTGTAATAAGTTTCATATTTATGCGTAAACCAAAATATAAACAGCAAAATAGGGCTTTTGAGTATTGTAACGAAATATTAATATGAACCTGAGTAGGGTAACTACCCGAACTAATCACCAGAAATCAACTTGCCCAAAAGTCGAGATTTATCGAGCTTTTTGCCTCTCCCTTGCGGAGAGGCCGACTTTCAGCGTGAGCGGTGAAGCCGAGAACGTTAGAAAGTCGGGTGAGGGTGAATAGTAGTTATTGCAAGCTTTTT
>JAQVKX010000171.1 GCA_028694425.1 Candidatus Gastranaerophilales bacterium | reverse complement strand
TTCAAGATTATCTTGAGCATCATAGAAATCCATCTAATAAAGATAGTGATGATAATATTATTTTGGAATAAGAATTTCATTCTTCATAGAAACCTATGGACTTGCAGTCCATAGTGGTTTAGTTTAAGTCTGTCTTATAGATTATCTGGTGGTAAATAATAACTTTTAGCACAATATTTTAAGAGTTACAAAAAATATAAATATAAAAGCCTGCAAATTGCAGGCTTTTTTATTGTTAGGTAATTATTCTTTAAAAAAAATATTTATATAAATCTAAATTTTAATTTATATATTTATCGTTTTATTTTCTAAAATTATAATTATAAAACTATGCAAATAAAACCCCTATTTATAGTTATATTGCTAATCTCTTTCTCATTTGTGCACGCTCAGGAATATACTTTTGGCATAAAAGGCGGAATTAATTTTAACAATATTGGAGAATTATATCATTATGGTAATAACAGTGGTTTAGGAACTAACGTTACCCCGAATGAAGATACTGTTTTTTCGGATGAAAAAGAAATGGGTACCCAATTTGGTGCTTTTGCAATGATTGCTTTCGGCAAATTTTTTATCAGACCAGAAGTAAACTATGTATCTTCAAAAAATAATTATCCTTTAGCTTTCAAAACAGCCAATTGGACTTCAACAAAAATTGATATTCCTCTACTTTTTGGTTACAAAATCTATGAACCCATTTCGCTTTATTTAGGACCTAGTTTCAGCAGTATTTCCGACATGAAATTAGAAGGTGTTGAGCAAGGATCTTCTTATCCTTATGTTTACAAAAACTCTTCAACAAGTATTAATGCAGGTATTTTGGCGGAATTTGGAAGATTTGGTGTTGATTTGCGTTATCAATATGGCATTACAAAAGTTGAAGAACTTAGAGTAAATATAGAGAGAAGTATTTACGGAACAAATATTGCCAACTTGCTTGAATACAATCCGAGTCAGATTCAATTAAGTATTCATATAAACATTTTTAAAATTAATTCAGATAATGGAGGCCATAGCAGTGGCTGGAGAGGCAGTAATCGCAGTTGTCCAGAATAAAAAAAGCTTCCCGAGAAATCGGGAAGCTTTTAAATATTTACTATATCGATTTATTAACTGTCTTTATCCAAAAAATCAGGGATTCCGTCACCATCTGCATCATCATCAAACCAGTCTCCATTTCCGTTTGTGTCTTCATCTCTGGTTAATTTTCCATCTCCATCATCATCAACATCTAAATAATTAGGAATTCCATCCCCGTCAGTATCATAAGTTCTTACATCGCCATTGATACCTTCAACTTCTAAATAAGAGGCAACACCGTCATTGTCATGATCTGCAATTTTCACATCATTTAAAGTAATTTGAAAAATTAAAGGTGCATTTGGTGGAATAGAGGTTCGTCCAAGATTGCCATAAGCCAAACCTGATGGTATAAACAAAATACCCTTACCAGAATTCTCATAATAAAATGATTCATCCTCATTTATTATTTTAGTTCCGCTTTTAAAATTTGTAAAGCCATAGCTCCAACCATCTATTACATCTGTGAGCGGTAACCATGTCAAATTTAAACGAGAATCAAAAACTGTACTGTCTAATAACATTCCTGTATAAGTTGTTAAAACAGAGTCTGCTCTTGTAGGTAAAACAGTAGTGCCTTCATTTTGTTTTAAAACATACAATTTATAGTCTATATCATCTTTTGTAATATTCTGTGTTTCAACTTGATCCATTAAAGGAGTTTCTCCATTTCTTATGGTCCAAATCCCCCCATCAGCCTCATTTAAATAGTGAGTTTGTAAATATTCTATTAAAGTGGTGTCATCATCCAAGGCTTGTTGTGCCGCATCAAAAACCTCCTTATCATTATCATTACTGCAAGAAAAAATTACGCTGCTTACTGCGAGCATAAAAAATAATTTTTTAAATTTCATTCAGGTTAATTTTTAAGGGCGCAAGATACTATTTTACTACCTTTGTTAAAAGGGAAATTTACAATTTAACTTTATTATATGAGAATTGACAAGTATTTGTGGTGCGTACGTTACTATAAAACCCGAAGTCTGGCTACAGAAGCCTGCAGAAAAGGCCATATTAAATTAAATGGAGACAATGTAAAGGCATCAAAAATAGTATTTGTTGGTGAAAAATTGATTGTACGAAAAAATCAAATCAACTATGAAATACAGGTTCTTGATACGCCCGCAAACCGCGTGGGTGCTAAATTGGTCGATTTATACCGAATTGATTTAACGCCAAAAGAAGAATTTGAAAAAATAGACTTGCTGAAATATTCCAAAGATTATTATCGAAAAAAAGGCGCAGGAAGACCTACTAAAAAGGATCGGCGAGATATAGATGATTTACACGAAGAAGGAAATGAATATGAAGATTAATTTAGAAGGGAAAAAAGCACTTGTTG
Source organism: Candidatus Gastranaerophilales bacterium (assembly GCA_028694425.1). Classification (GTDB taxonomy): domain Bacteria; phylum Cyanobacteriota; class Vampirovibrionia; order Gastranaerophilales; family Gastranaerophilaceae; genus JAQVKX01. Next base: position 2,217 of record JAQVKX010000171.1, on the reverse strand, counting down.
GCGCGAGCACCCAAGGTTTGGGGAAAGCAATTGCCTTGCAATTGGCCAGTTGTGGCGCAACTGTTACGTTAATGGCGAGGAATGAGGAAAAGCTAAAAGTTATCTTGACTGAGTTGGATACAAACTTCAACCAAAAACATGATTACATTGTTGTTGATTTTTACGATTTTAATGATTTTGAAGCAAAAACTTCTACCTATTTTAAACATAACAGCATCGATATTTTAGTAAACAATACCAACGGACCAGAAGCTGGCGGTGTTTTTGAAAAAAATATTGACGATTACCAAAAAGCCTTCGATTTGCTGTTTAAAACAACTTGTCATTTGACCTTATTGGCTGTTGAATATATGAAGAAAAATAATTTTGGGCGTATTATCAACACGGCTTCTTTAACGGTTAAAGAACCTTTGCCGAACCTTGTTTTATCAAATACTATTCGGGCAGCGGTTGCTATATGGGCAAAAACACTGGCAAAGGATGTTGCGCCATTTGGTATTACTGTCAACACTATTTTAACGGGACTTTTTGATACAGAAAGAATTCAGCAACTCAATAAAATTCAGGCAACTACAAAAGGGATTTCTTTGGAAGAAAATTTAAAATTAATGACACAGGAAATTCCTACAGGAAGATTGGGAAAACCTGATGAATTTGGCTATTTGGTGGCGTTTTTAGCCTCAAATTATGCATCCTATATTACCGGAACCAATATTTCAATAGATGGCGGCTTGATAAAATCATTGTAAAAAGGCTTTTAAAACATACAACTCTGTGTAATTTCTTTGCAAGTCATTGTGCAAAAGCTATAGCACAAAGATTCACTGAGAGTCATTAAGATACACAAAGAAAACAATAAACAAAAGCAATAAAATAGAAGTTGCAAAATAATGAAAACACGTTTTGATAAAATTTATTGGGAAAACAAATATCATGAGAAGGCAACGGGCTGGGATATTGGCTATGCCTCTACCCCACTTGTAGATTATTTTAATCAGCTGATCAACAAAAAATTAAGGATTTTAATTCCGGGTGGCGGTAATTGTTATGAAGCTGAATATTTATTGGAGCAAGGTTTTGAGAACGTATTTGTGATTGATATTGCGGAACAACCTTTAAAAAATTTAAAAGCACGGTTTCCAAATTTTCCCGATAGTCACTTAATCTATGATGATTTTTTTAATCATCAAAAAAAATATGATTTAATTGTGGAACAAACTTTTTTTTGCGCATTGGATCCTGTTTTAAGACAAAAATATGCGGATAAAATGAATGATTTGTTGGCAGAAAAAGGAAAATTGACCGGACTTTTATTTGATTTTGAGCTGACCGAGGAAGGTCCGCCTTTTGGCGGTTCTGAAACCGAATATTTACAATTGTTTTCCGAAAAATTTACCATTAAAAAACTGGAAAGATGTTATAATTCCATAAAGCCGAGAGCCGGAAGGGAATTGTTTTTTATCTTTGAAAAAAAATAACCACATGGAAAGTTCGATTATTTTAACAGAGGAGCAAATTAAAAATAAAACACGAAGAATTGCCTATCAGATCTACGAAGTAAATTTCAATGAAAAAGAGATTATTATGGCTGGAATTACCGGAAATGGTTTTTTGTTTGCAAAAAAAATTGCAGAAGTATTGGCTAAAATCTCCGATTTAAAAGTGGTTTTGTGTGAGGTTAAAATAGATAAAAAACAACCTTTAAATGAGATTACAACCTCCATAAGTTCAAGTGAATATAAAAATAAATCCCTGGTTTTGGTCGATGATGTTTTAAACTCGGGAACTACCTTAATTTACGGAATCAAACATTTTTTGGAAGTGCCTTTAAAACGTTTCAATACAGCGGTTTTAATTAATAGAAATCATAAGAAATATCCAGTAAAAGCCGATTTTAAGGGGATTTCTTTGTCAACTTCTTTGAAAGAACATATCACTGTGGTTTTTGAAAATAACAATTCTTATGCCAGTTTAGCGTAATAACATTATTTCATCAATAATTTGACCCACATTTTTATTGTCCACCAAAACAGTATGTTGGGCTCTGTCATAATAAGGAGAACGTTCAAACAAGTGTTTTGCAATATATTCCTTTAAATTTTCTGTTCCTATAGTTGCAACCAATGGCCGTTGAGAAGTTTCGTTTTTTAGTCTATCAAAAATGGTGTCTATCGTTGCTTTTAGGTAAAATGAGTTGGATTTGTTTTCAATTAAATC
>JAQVKX010000170.1 GCA_028694425.1 Candidatus Gastranaerophilales bacterium | reverse complement strand
AAGGTAAGAGCCAAGCACAGCCTTGGTCTAAGGCTGGCTTGGCTCTTACTGGACTATTGAGGCTGCGAGAAAAATTTTACTATCCTAGCACCCAGCCTTGTAATGCTCATAAATTCGCAAACAAGCAGGTGTAATTTTTCCGCAGCCTCATAAGTCGATAAGTTGATTTAACAAATGGAAAATTGAAAAACAATAATAAATTGCAAAGAGCGTTCGACATTGATACCCCCCACCTCTTATCCTCCCCGCAGGTGGAGAGGAAGAACAATTATTTTTGCAATATGGATGGGAAAATGAAAAATTATTTAGGTTATAAGGTGAACCGGTGAAAAGTTTTGCTTAAAAACTACGCCTCTACGCATCCACGCATCTTGTCTTCTATTTCCTATTTCCTTTTTCCCTCCAAGCATCTTGTCTTTTGCTTTTTCATGCTAAAATTTAACTTATGAACAGAGTTAAAGTAAAAATTAACGGAAAAGATATTGAACTCGAAAAATCTTCTAATGTAGCCGAAATGTTAATCGAAAGAGAAGTTGAGGGTTCAATGTTTGTTGTTGAGAAAAATCTTCAAATCGTAAATAAGGAAGATTATATAACTACCAAAATCAAGGAAAACGACAGCTTTGAAATCGTCGGCTTTTTTGGCGGAGGATGAAATAGTGAATAGTGAATGGTGAATGGTGAATAGAGTAAAAAGCAAAAAGTATTTTAGCTAACCCTCTAACCCTCCTTTTCCCTTTTTCCTTTTACGAAAAAACAGGATTACGGAACTATGCGGATTTTAGTCGGAATGTCAGGTGGTGTGGATTCTTCGGTCACAGCACTTTTATTAAAAGAACAAGGTCATGACGTCATTGGAGCTGTCATGAAAATTTGGAGTGAAGAAAAACACCAACGCCTTGCTCCTTCCGTCAAAAATAATTCATGTAAAGATGCATGCTACGGTCCAAACGAAAAAGAAGATATTGAAGAAGCCCGCAAAATCTCAGAAAAAATCGGCATACCTTTTTATGTTTTTGATTGTTCAAAGGAATATGAAAAAATTGTTTTAGATAATTTTAAGCAAGAATATTTATCCGGAAGGACGCCAAATCCTTGTATTCGTTGCAATAGCCTGATAAAATTTGATGTTTTACCCTTTATGGCAAAAAAAGCAGGACTTGAATTTGACAAATTCGCAACAGGACACTATGCAAGGGTAGAATTTGATGAAAAAACACACCGCTATATTCTTAAAAGAGGTATTAATAACCAAAAAGACCAAAGTTATTTCCTTTACAAACTAAGGCAGGAGCAACTTGCAAATATATTAATGCCTTTGGGCGGTTATGAAAAAACCGAAATCCGTGAAATTGCCAAAAAACATGGACTTAAAGTTTATGATAAACCTGACAGTCAGGATTTTTTCTCGGGTGATTACAATGAATTACTGGAAGTTAAACCAAAAATCGGTAATATCGTTGATAAAACAGGAAAAGTTTTAGGAACGCATCAAGGAATTTGGAATTACACAATCGGTCAGAGAAAAGGTATCGGAATTGCACACACAAATCCTTTATATGTAATTGATTTAAACAAAGAAACAAATGAAGTAATTGTCGGTGAAGCTGATGATACATTCAACAAGTCTCTCGTCGCTGTAGACTTAAACTGGGTTTCAATTCCGGGACTTGATAAAGAAATACACGCAACCGCAAAGGTTCGTTCTGCACAAACTCCGGTTGAAGTTACTATTAAACCTGTTGATAACAAGGTTGAAGTAAAATTTGCTCATCCCCAAAAATCTTTGACAAAGGGGCAATCGGTAGTATTTTATGACGGGGATATTCTTTTAGGCGGAGGGATTATCAATGATGTGGGGTGAAGAGGGTAAAGGAAAAAGGAAAAAGGGAAAAGGGGAAAAAATACCCTCCCTCGAAATCAAAGATTTCGGTTCCTCCGCAAGGGAGGGACAATTTTTAAACTTTTCAACCATTCACCCGTTCACCCTTTCAACTTTTTCTCACTCGGCAGAACGTTATAATCGAAACATTATCATTCCTCAAATCGGCGAAGAAGGACAGGAAAAACTTTTGCAGGCAAAAATTCTTGTCTGTGGTGCGGGAGGGCTTGGTTCTACTGTTCTAGCCAACCTTGCAAGTGTCGGCATAGGTTCAATCGGAATAATAGACGATGATGTTTTGGAACTCTCAAATTTAAACCGCCAGTACATTCATAAATTTTTAAACTTAGGCAAAGTCAAGACTGAAAGTGCAAAAGATTGGATAAAAGAATTTAATCCCGAAATTAATGTAAGTACTTATCAAATAAGACTTGATGAACATAATTATTCGGATATTGTCAAAGACTATGATTTTATTATGGATTGCTTTGACAGTTTTAAATCAAAATTCTTGTTAAATAAAATCGCCGTTAAAACAGGTAAAACATTAATCCACGGCGGAGTAACGGAATTTTTCGGACAAGTTATAAAAATTATCCCGCACAAAACCGTTTGCTTGAATTGTATTTTACCGGAAGAAAACGCTTATGTTATTAAAGGTGTTTTAAGCCCTGCAGTTACAACAATAGCGTCAATTCAATCCATGGAAGCTGTCAAAATAATCTTAAATATCGGCGAAGGCTTAGAGAACAAACTCCTAAGCTATAACGGTTTAACAATGAGGTTTAAAACAATTAATCTGACAAAAAATCCCGACTGCAAATTGTGTTCAGGTAAAAATTAAACGTCGGTTATTTGGGGAACTGAATCATTAATAGATTCCAAAATTAATTTATTTAGAAGACTATCTGCAAATTTTGATTCTTGCAATCCGGCTCTTATTTGTTCCATGCTTCCTATTAAAACAGGAACATAACCTCTTTCAGCTCCGGACTTTGAGTGATAAATACCTAAACCTAATATTTCTTTTCCACGTTGCTCTAATGGACTTAAAGTTAAAACAAGGTTACGAAGATCCAAACTTTCATCTACAAAAGGGATTTCAAAAACGCTTAGACCTTCTGCTATTTTTTGATTGGCTAAAGCAAGTGCCCTTTGTAAACTATTCTCAACATGCCTTGAGACATTATCAACACCTGCTGTAAAAACCGGAGTTTTCTTTTTTATTTGGTTTAAATTATATGTATTGATAGAATTATATGAACCGATTTTTAAAATCATTTTCATTTTCCTTTATAGTTATTATTGTATAATAAAACTTTTAAAAATATTTTTTTGCTTCATTATGTAATTTTTCTAAACTTTCTACACTCAAAACAGGGTCAATGCCTTCGGGAAGAGTTGGTCTAACTGCATCTTTGCCCATTTCTTTTGCCTGAGCATAAACGTAATTATCAAAAAGATACTCTTGGTATGCTTCATATTGTTCTTTACTTAGAGCTTTAGCTGCCTTTCTTGCTTTTGAAAAAAGAATTCCGACACGATTATTGCCTTTTGCAAAATCTTTACCCAATCTTAAATCATACGGGATATGTTCTATTTCCGCAAATGCATCGACTTCTCTTCCTCTTATTTGAAGTTCAATCAAAGCACCGCCTTTTGGCTTGATTTTTAATTGTACTGCCGTATAACCTGATTTTTTATGTGCGTTTTTTACTGAAATTCCTCCGGAAAGCTCCTGCAAACGTTCAATTTGTTCATCAGAAAAATAAAAATCTGTTTTTCTGCTGCAACCTTTATACCATCCGCGATAATTTTCAATCTCAAGTATTTCAATATCGCCTCTTTCCATTGCGTCCGTAAGAGCAGAAACAAATTTGTCAATACCTTCCGGTGTAACATCATCAAGTACGAGCCTTGCTCCGATTAAGTCTTCCACTTTGCTTTTAGCATAATTTTCGTCTGTTTGCAGTTTTCTTTTCTCTTCAAGCAGTAATTTTATTAATTGATGTCTTTTTGCTTCAGGTATTTTTTGATTATTTTGAACATTCCTAAGTTTATCATCAATAACTTTTGTCTTTAGTCTCACAAGTTTTTCATATATCGAAATCTCCGGCTTAGGACGTCCTTTCAAATTAGGTCGGGCTTCTTCCGGCAAGACGTCTCTAAGTAAGTTAAACGAATATTCAAATTGTTCTTCTGCCATGGCATGTAACTGCTTGCTCCATTTAATAAAATTTACCGGCTGGGTTAAAAATGTCCATGCTGTTTTTAAATTATTTTCATAATACCCTGATTGAAAGACTCCGGTACACTCTCTAATTAAGTCTTTACAAGAAGTAAAACATTTTTTGACGGCTTTTATGGTCGTTAAATCCTTTGTTGCTATCTTTGCTTCTTTCAAAGCAGGCTTTGCACCTAAAACAGATAAGCCTGCAAGCGAAGCAGCAGCAAAAGCAGCATAAATCGCTTTTTTCTTATCGTCAGTATCTTTTGTCTTTATTGCTTCATAAGTTGCTTTTCCTGCATGAACCGCTCCTAAACTAACTCCCACAATAACAAATAAAGGGAGAACTGCTCCGCTTGTTGCGGCAGTTAAACCGACTGCACTCGCCATTGCAACAGAACCTAAAAATAAATTTTTTGCAACTTTGGAAGAATTAATTTTTTTCTTTTCGGAAAAATTTTTCTCTTTATAAGTTTCTTGTTTTTGCAGCCCAAAAGAAACGCCGCTTGAAACTTGACGATTATAAAAATTATTGACACTTATTTTGGAAACACTTAATCCCAAAAAATTCACC
>JAQVKX010000015.1 GCA_028694425.1 Candidatus Gastranaerophilales bacterium | reverse complement strand
GAATATGTTTTAGTAATTTATTTAGCGTTGATGATGATTTCGTCAATGTTAAACCCTCCTCAATACACTTGTATCGTAGGAGGGTTCTTTTTTACACCCCTATTTTCATGATACTAAATCTTTAATTTTTTTAATTAAATCTTCAGTCGGCACGATAACGGCAACAATGTCTTCCGTTCCGTCTTTACTTCCGCCGGCACGGGAAGAACCGAGGACACAAACTTCTCTGAAATATTCGCTTTTTTGAAAAACGGCTTCAACTTCTTCAGGGAAAACTTTTTTACCGCCGCTTAGAACTATCATGTTTTTAATTCTGCCTGTAATATATATATGCCCGTCTTTGTCAATTCTGCCGACATCTCCTGTGTGAAGCCAACCGTCAGGGTCTAAAACTTCTGCTGTCATTTCAGGATTATTGTAGTAACCTTTCATAACAGAAGGACCTTTCAGCATAATTTCATTTGTTTTAGGGTCGATTTTCGCTTCAAAACTTTGCAGAGGTCTTCCTACAGATGCCAAATCACCTCTTTTATCATAATTTACGGAAACAACGGGGCTTGTTTCGGAGAGTCCGTAACCTTGATAAATTTTTATTCCGATTGTCTCAAAGAAATCCGCTACTTCTAAGTCTAGGGGTGCTCCGCCTGAAATACATCCGTTAAAATTACCGCCAAACTTGTCATGGATTTTTTTAAACATCATTTTTCTTATCTGATAAGAAGGAATTTTTTTTGCAATATTAAATAAAATATGAAAACCTATCTGAACACTCTTAGGCGATGCTTTTATTTCAGATTCTATGCCTGTTTTTAAAAGTTTTAAAAATGCCGGAACAACTATCATAAAGTTTATCTGCTTCTCACGCATTATGCTTAAAATATCTTTCGGTTTAAGGCTTTGAGTATAATAAACAGATAATCCCCAGTATAAAAATGCCGAGAATCCTATTGTAAGTTCAAATAAGTGATTCATAGGCAAAATTGACAAAACCGAAATTCCGTTAAGCGAGTCAAAAAACTTAGGTAAAATCATTTCTGTATCTATAAGTTGAGTCATCATATTTCTGAAGGTTATTTCAACACCTTTTGGTGAGCCTGTAGTACCTGAAGTATAAATTATAAATGCTGTGGATTTCGAACTCCTGTGTCGCCATTTTCCGTCATAATTATTAGGCAATGTATATAAACAAGGTAATTTTAAATTATAAGTAGGCTCGTCAACCATTAAAATATGCTTTATGGATGGAACTTCTTTCTGAAGTTCAATTGCTTTTTCAATATATTCTTGTGAGGCTAAAATTATTGAAGGGGAACAATCCGATAAAATAGATTTTAATTCATATTTTGTAAGTTTGATATCTAAAGGTACAGTGATTAATCCCGCCATAACCGAAGCAAAAACACATGCACCGTATTCGGGCTTTGATTCCGATAAAATAGCTAACTTTTCACCTTTTTTAAGCTCAAGACCATTCATCAAATAATTTGCAAGTTTTCTTGATAAAAGCCCAACGCCCTTATATGTAAATTCTTTCCAGCCTAAAGCTGTTTTAATCCCGAGTGCAACACGGTCATTGTAAACATCGGTCTTATCCTCCAATAATAAAAGAACATTATTTTTTCTGTATTTCATTAAAAAAGCCTCCCAAACACTATCAGCATGACCAAATATTGTACTAAAACAATACCAAAAAAGGGGAACAATTGTCAATTGAGCATGCGGAAAAAGTCTCAATTAATTAAATTATTTTTAAATTTTTTCTAATTTATTCAGATGATTTTTGCCTAAAATGCTCAGTTTTTAGACTTCAAATACCGTATAATTACAATAGAATAGTGGTTTTTAATAATTTTCAGAAAAAAGTTGACATTTTACAAAAAAACATTAAGAAAAAAGCAGTAGTAAAGATAGGAGAATAAAACTATGGGTATGGCAGCATCACAGGCTAGGTACTTAGAATTAACCGCCAGAAAAACAAACGTTGAATATGAGGGTCAACAGGTAAACCAGCAGCGTACCGCACTGGCAAATCAAAGTGCAGGGTTATTTTCACGGCTAATGGGCTTAACCGTACCTACACCTCCGAGTACAACAGATTACACAACCACACAATATACTTTTTCAGACGGTGACCATAATTATACAATAACAAACATGCAGAATCTTTCGGGAGATCCTAATTATAATAAAACCGTAACCTACTACTATACGGATTCTATTTATACAGGGGTTGAAAAAGACAGGACAGACTTAGGTGTAGTTAATAATGTCGGTATTTACTGGTTAACAAACGGTTCAACAGGTGCTCCGACACAACAATTAACCGTATGCGGCACTCACGGTACTTTAACCGATAATTCTGATTTAGCTGCACTTACACAAATAGATAATGATAATGCGGCAAGTGCAAATTTGCTTTCCGATATAGCTAATCAAGATTATCAAAACATTTGGAAATATACATCTAATGATGGAACGACCTATTACTATTCTTCACAAGATTTTACTAATACTACAGGTTTTGCATGTACTACTTATTCTTCATATGCAGCTAATATTAGCAAAAAAGTATACCAAACAGAAAATGCAAATGTAACATCAGCAGATTCGGGAAGATATTCAACTATTAAACTTGCAAGCGAATCTGCTACGTTAGATTTAAATGCAACAACAACTACTGACGAAAATGCTTATAATGATGCAATGAATGAATATGAATATCAACAAACTCTTTATGAGCAAGAAGTTAACAGTATCAATGCAAGAACTTCAATTATACAACAACAAGATAAAACACTTGAACTTAAATTAAAACAGCTTGATACGGAACAAGAAGCATTAAATACAGAAATGGAAGCTGTTAAGAAAGTTATTGATAAGAATATTGAACAAACGTTCAAAACATTCTCTAACTAGTGAATAGTGAATGGTGAATGGTGAACAGATAAACAAAGGATATAAAATATGTCTTACAGATATGATAGTTATTTAGTTATAGCAAATAAATTCGGCTCAGCAAGTTCTGATGCCAAAGCTCAACTGTTTGAGACTTATGACCAATTGCGGGATATAACCGTATCCAGTGCTAGCGGTTCTTCAGGCAGCGGTTTTGAAGCTTCGGGAGGTTTTTTATATAACCTTGCATCTTTGTTTGCTCCGTCTGCATTTGCTACATCATTAAGCGGAAACAGTACTTACAGTATTCCGGGAACATCTTACTATTCTTCAGGTGCTCTAAGTTCTTCTACTTACGGAATGGAAAATTATTCAGGTTTTGCAGCTCCATTACAAGGTTATGCAACCGGACAAGCAGCATCAATTCTTACAGGCTATGGGTCTGAAACCGGCGGTGCATCAAGCATAGGAGGTATTGCAGATATTGCCAACGCAGCATCATATACGGCAGGCACAGCAAGTGCTTTCAGCGGTTGGGGACAAAGTCTGCTGTTGCAAAGTGCAGGTTTAATATCAGGTATCGGCGGGATAATGCAAGGAGCAGCTCCTTATATGGGAGAATACGGACTTGGTGCAATTATAGTCGGAAATATAATGAACGGTTCAGGCTCCGCTGTTATAGCCGCGATACAAAATGCAGCAGGAAGGGTTACCGCAAATGCAGATGTGGTTTTATCAAACAAAGTCAGAAACATTGAAACCGTCTGTAAAATGCTTGATACTCAAGGGGATGTTGTTAAAAAGATGCTTAAAGAATCCATTGATTCCGACAGTAAGGCTATTCAGAACCTGTAATGTGAAACGTGAAAGGTGAAAGATGAAAAGAAAAAAGTGAACGGTGAGCAGTGAACAGTGAGCTGAATAAAAGTTTTTCTTTACAAAATTTCAGTTAATCCTTCAAGCTTTTAAACTTCTTTTCACCTTTCACGTTTCACATTCCACTTTTAAAACCAAGGAACCGACATGTTTATAAGAACTTATACCAGAACTTTTTTAAACGACCTTTTTAAAAATAATTTCTTGATTAAAACTATTTCAAGAATTGTAAATTTTTATTGCAAATTATTGCTTAATAACCCAAATAAAATAAAGTTTTGTACAAATATACCGATTAACCAATTGAGAGAAAAAAAATCCGTTTTCTTTCAAAGTGTTACCGGTGATAAAATAGACTGTAAATAATTAAGACATGTTAAGAATTTTATTAAAATTAAGCAATTATTCTTACCAAAATGTTTTTATATTATTGAAGGTCTGGTAGCAAGGGGTGTAAAGTTGTTACAACAGACTTTAGAAACAAACTATAGAAGATTTATCAGTTTTTTAGGTTATTCAAAGGGGTTTTTCCGCAGGCATAACCCGATAAAAGCTTTAACCGAATGGTTTGTCGAAACAGCAAAAGACTTTTTGACAATTAATAAAAAACTCAAAATGTCAAAATACAGGTTGAATTATCATCGGCATCAACTCCACAGAATGGAATCTCTGATAGCTGAAAATAATCAACATGTATTCTTAAGGGGTAGGAATATCAACGAAGTCAGGTAAGAAAAATGGGATTAATATTAGCAACAGTTAACAAACAGCAAATAATAGCAGCTAAGAGCGAAAACGATGAAAAACAAAGTGCTATTTTAAATTCAAAAAGGCATTTGTCAGAAACCGTTACCGACCTTATGAATGCGGGAACTGACATGGATCCCGATAATCCTGCATTGAAACAACTTGAGGAAAGAAAACAAAGATTACATAAATTGGAAGAGCAGCTTGACCTGCAATTAGAACACTGCAAAACAGAAGCTGAATTGTTAGAAAAACAAGAACAATTCTATGATAAAATGGAAGAATCAGCACTTAAATAATTATTAACCAGTTTAATTTCGTCAGTTTTTGTTAATTCAGGTTTTTTAAGTTTTTCTTTTAAAACATAGTCAAAAATTTTATTAAAATCTTTTGACGGCTTAAATCTCATTGCAATTAAATCTTTTCCAGTAATTGCCGGCTTGATTTCTTTTAAGTCATCCAAATAATGACAAACTTCTTTTTCTTTGCCTAATGCAGCAAGGATTAACAATGTTTCTGTTTTTTGGGCACTAAATGCCTTATATATTTCAAAATCATTATTAAAAGTACTGTTCAACAGGCATTTTGCACTTTCAATAATACTTTTTTCATTCTTTGTCGGCTGTAATTTATTAATATCTTCATTAATTACGATTATGCCAAAATAAACAATCCAGGGATGTTTTGGGTTGTATTTTTCAATAAGGTTTTCAATAACGGGTGTCATCCCGAAACGATTGCGGGATCTATCCAATATACATTGCTGATAAGATGCTGAAACAAGTTCAGCATGACGTATAATTTGATTGTTTGAGGCAATTAACTTATAAATTTTCTGTCCTATAAATTTTTCAAAAGCTTCTTGAGAATTTTGTTCAAATGTCTTTCTGATTTCCTGCTTAACTCTTTTATAACACATATCATAATTAATATTGTTTAAATATTCTTCTTGAAGTTTAAAAGTCTTCTCTTCAAGTTCAAATCCCAAGCGGGTTGCATATTTTAATGCACGAATTATCCTTGTAGGGTCGTCAACAAAACTTTTATCGTGTAAAATTCTTATTTTTTTTGCATTTAAATCCTCAAGTCCGCCTGTATAATCAACTATATCAGCAAAATTTTCGAAATTAAGCGACATTGCAATTGAATTAATCGTAAAATCACGCCGTAAAACATCTTCTTTAAGAGAACAACCGATTTTTTCGATATGTGGCAAATGTCCGAGCTTAGGATAAGTTTCATTTCTTGTAGATGCAAAATCAACTTTCTGTCCTTCAATTTGTACTTTTGCAGTGCCAAAATTTTGATGAAGGCTCAAAATTTTGGCACCGATTTTGTTTTCCAGAATTTTTACAAACTCAATTGCATTACCTTCGACAGTAATATCAATATCAAGGCTCTTTTGATTTAATAATAAATCTCTTACTATTCCGCCGATTAAATACAGTTTATACCCGTTTTTGCGGGCAATTTTTGAGCAATGCTCAAAAATTGCCCGCAAATCTGAATTAAAATATAAATCATAACTTTTTTGAATATTCATAAAAATTATTTTAGCGTAAAAAGAAATAACTTACTATTTTTCAATCTTTGAAGTAAACTAATAAGAATGGAAAAAGAAATTACAAGCGTAAATAATGAATTAGTAAAACAGGTTGTCAAGCTTCATCAAAAAAAATACCGTGATGAAGAAAAAAAGTTTCTGCTTGAGGGATTTAAAGTCATTGAAGAAGCTTTCAAGTCAGGAATTGAAATTGAAAAGGTTTTTGTATCAAAAGAAAATGCTAAATACAATTTTTTACAAGATAAACTCATTTTAACAACTGAAGCTGTCTTGAAGAAAATTTCGACTACCGAGACACCGCCTGAAGCAGTCGCCGTTGCAAAACAAAAAAAATTTACACTTGCTGATATAAATCAGGCAAAAAAAGTTATTTTGCTTGAGAATATAAAAGATTTAGGGAATTTGGGGACAATTCTTCGTACTGCAAAAGCGTTTTCACAAGATGCGATTATCCTTTTCGGCGAAACGGTTGATTTATATAATCCAAAATGCGTTCGTTCTTCTGTCGGAAATTTGTGGAAAATCCCGGTTGTTCAAATAAAAGATTTTAAAACACTTGAAACTGAATTTGCTCATTTCGAAAGGGTGGCGACTTTACCAAAGTCAAATCACACTGTTAATTTAAAAGATTTTCAGGCAAAATTGCCTTATTTAATAATGTTTGGTTCGGAAGCAGAAGGTCTGAGCCCTCAACTAACAGATTTTTCAACCCAAAAAGTTACAATTGAAATGAACAGTGAAGTAGAATCTTTAAATTTAAGTGTTTCCGTCGGAATTATTTTAAATGCAGTAAACAGGAAATAGGAAAAGTGCAAAGATGCCTATCTCCCTATAAGCTTATTTTCACATTTTACATTTCACTTTTCACTTAATTTAATAGTCCAAATTAATTTGTGAGAACTGAACAATCTTATTTTTACCGCGTTTCTTTGCATTATAAAGAGCATGTTCGGCGTATCTTATGATTGTATAAGCATCTTCTTCAACATTCTCAAGGCAAGGATATGTTGAAATACCGCCTGAAATTGTTACAGGATGTTTTTCTTCTTCTCCAGCCGGGATAAATTCCATTTTTTCTATGTCTCTTCTGAAACGTTCCGCAAATAAAAACGCATTTTCTTCGGATGTGTTCGGCAAAACTAACAAAAATTCTTCATCTCCATACCTTGTTAAAATATCTTCTTTTCTTACCAAAGAGTTTAATTTTTCAGCCATGGATTTTAACAAAACATCGCCCCAGTCGTAACCGTACATATCGTTTACAACTTTGAAAAAGTCTATATCAAACAAAAGACAAGAAAGCTTTGTATTATAACGTTTTGCACGAGACATTTCGGCAATCAAACGCTCATGAAGGTACTTTCGGTTATGCAAACCCGTTAACTCATCCGTTGTTGTTGCAACAGCTAAATTTTCTTTTAAGTCCCTCACTTTAAGTAAATTTTTTGCCCTTATCAATAATTCATCTTTATTCACAGGTGTATTAATAAAGTCAAAAGCCTCCGCTCTTACAGTTACATCAGTAAATATAGACCCCAAAAACAACATAGGACAAACAAAATTAGTCGTCATAAGTGCATCTTTTATATTAACACCTTGATCAATGATTATTAAACTCGGATTGAACAAAGTGTATTCTTTTATTTGTGCTTCAGGTTCAATTCTGACATTCACTTCGTCGATTGTTGACAGAATTTCTTCCATTGGTGATTTTGTCTGGGTTGAATAAATAACAATATTTTTCATATAATTCTCCTTAATTCATCAATTCTATTTTAGCAGAATTTATTTAAAATACAATAATGTTAAAAAAGTGAATAGTGAATGGTGAATAGTGGATGGTGAATAGTGAATAGAGCAAAAAGCAAAAAAGTTGAATAGTCGAATAGTTGAATAGTTTAATTTTAAATTATTCTTTTCCCTTTTTCCTTTTCCCTTTATTAAATCACTTTCAAAAACCATTGTAAATTTTTATTACAATTTTAACTAAGAGTGTAACAAAAAAGCATGCCTTGGATTATCATGCATGATACAACTATCCCCAAATCTCCTCCCAAGATTATGAAGTACTAGCTGCTAACGCAGCTATTTTTTTGTGAAAAGTGAAAAGTGAAAGGTGAAAATAAGAAGACAAGATGCGTAGATGCCTGGAGGCGTAGTTTTTAAACGAAACTGTTAACCTATTCACCCTTTCACTCATTCAACTTCTATTCACCATTCACTCTTTACTAATTAACTCTTTATAAACATCCATATAATGTTTAGCACTTGTTTTCCAGCTGTAATCATAACTCATTGCGGATTTAACGAGTTTTCCCCATTCGGCTTTATCTTTGTAAACATGAAGTGCATATTTTATCCCGTTTAACATATTTGAAGAATCGTAATCCCAGAATTTAAACCCGTTTGCTTTAGGGTAAGGATGTCCGACAACCGTATCTTCAAGCCCACCGGTAACTCTTACGATAGGCAATGTTCCGTAACGCATTGCTAGCATCTGGCTTAGTCCGCAAGGTTCAAATTTACTCGGCATTAAAAACATATCACTTCCGGCATAAATTTGGTTTGCAAGTTCATGAGAAAACTTTGTATATGCCCGAATGTTCTCCGTTGTATGGGAAAGATGGTCAAAATGAAACTCCAGCCACATATTTCCGGTTCCAAGGATTATAAAATCAGCGTTAAGTGCTTTTAGTTCATCATCAATTCCCCAAAACAAATCAAACCCCTTTTGGTCGGTCAATCTTGAAACCATACCGATTAGAGGACGATTTTTCTTATATTTTAACCCGAATTTTTTGCACAAATCTTTTTTGCAGGCAATTTTACCGGATAAATCCTTCTTATCAAAGTTTTTTGCGATTAATTTATCTGTTTTCGGGTCAAATTCTTTTGTATCAATTCCGTTTAAAATTCCCATAAGTTTGTAAGAGTTATCTCTTAGGGTGCAATCAATATTATAACCGCCCTCAGGGGTTTGAATTTCCTTTGCGTAAGTCGGTGAAACGGTTATGACCTTATCCGCATAATTTATTCCGCCTCTCATCCAGTTTACATGCCCGAAAAGCTCAACTCCCCAGGAATACATAACTTCATGCTTCGGAATTTGTGCAAAATCAAGCACATCGTCATAGAACATTCCCTGATGGAACAAATTATGTATTGAGAAAATTGTTTTGGTATTTTTAAAAAATTCGTTATCTCTATAAGTTGTTTTTAAATAAACCGGCAACATACCCGTATGCCAATCATTCGCGTGAATTACATCCGGTTTAAAATTCAAAAGCTGAGTATATTCAAGAACTGCCCTTGAGAAAGAAATAAATCTTTCATGGCTGTATCTTTCATCTATATTGAAAGGATAAACGCAGTCAAAACAACCGAAATACTTAGGATTGTCGACAAAAAATACGTTAATTTTTGTTCCCGGCAATTTTGCCATGTAAAGTTCAAAAAAGTTTTCGCTCCAGCCGAATTGGATTTTTATTCTGGAGTGTGCAAGATGTTTTAATCCGAATTTTTTCTTGTCAATACATCCGTAAAGCGGTGTAAATATTGCAATTTCTGCTTCTTTGCCGAGGTATTTCGGCAAACTCCCAACCACGTCAGCTAAACCGCCCACTTTTGAAAACGGCTTCACTTCGGCTGATGCAAATAAAATTTTCACGGCATCTCTCCTGTGTTAAATTTTAGTGAATATTTTTCTTCGATGAATTTAGCATTTTCCAAACATAAATCAGCGTGTTCTTGTTCATTTCTTGCTATAAATATTTTTGCCAGAAGTATTCTTAATAAAAAGAACAGAAAATCACCTGAATTACGATCTTTTTCCAACTGCACCACTACATTTTTGGTCAATCCGAATGCTATCTCTATTTCTTGCTGCTGATATTTTAACACAGAAATTAAATACCATGCAAGATATGTAATTATTTTTAATCCGTTCCTGCTGCTTGCCTCAAGAACGTTGTAATATATGAGAGAAGCCTTTTGAATTTTTTCCAGATTAAAATAAGCATAACCTATTAATAAATCACAGAACAGTTCTATTTGTGAAAGTTTATGCATTTTTGCACTTAATTTTGCCTGATAAATATTATCCGCAAATTTTTCCCAATTGTTTTTATTCTCACTGAATGCTCTTATAATATTAAATATTATTTTCGAAAACTTATCTCCGGTTTCCGGAATTTCTTTAGGTATATTAATTTCTTCGCCTTTAATTAACATTGCCAAAATTAAGAACAATTCAAAAGTATCCGGCACTTGCCCCATATTTGCGGCTATTTTTTCAATAAATTTAATAATTTCATTATTCGACCTTAGTAAGATAACTTTTGCGATTGCAACAAACGAAAATGCATCAAAAATAACATCTTCAAATTGTTTTTCGGATAAACTTTCAGGTTTTAGTTTCGGAAGAACTTCCGGACTTAATATGCTTAAAATCTCTTCACCCGCTTCTTCACAATCTTTAAGGTTTCCTATACTGAATAAAATTTCTATTTTAACCAATGAAATCAAGAAAAATGCTTTATCAAAATTTTTGCTGTTTGGATTTATGGAAGCATTCGGGAACCTCAGGAAAATTTTGTGCAGTAATCCGAAGGCATAAGAGTAATTGCCGCTTATTAAGCATCCTTGTAGCATTTTATTACACAAATCTATGACTTTTTTGTCATTTGTCGTTTTTTCCAGATTACTTAGAATAATCCGTGCAATGTTATAAATTTCGCTTGGAGAATACTTATAAAGCAGGTTGGAAATATTTTCATAAACTTCCATTTTATATTCTTCAATAGTTTTTTGAGAATTTTCATTTACATTATTGTCTAAGAGCTTTAAGAATTTTACGCTGCAATTAAGATAAGCACTAAAATCACCCAAGGACGCATTTAATTGTGATAGTCTTTCCAAAGTTAAAAATTCCTGCCTGCTTTGTTCAAGCATGTTGTATAAATTAATTTCGCACGGATGCTTAATCTCAGAAGCAAAAGCCTTTTGTAGAAGTTCTTTTGCTATTGCTTGTTTTGTTGTTAATGAAGTGTCTGCAAGGAAATTATCCTTGTATAAATTATAATTGTTAATGTAAATTATTTTATTTTCGGTGTAAATATATCTTTTTTCAATTAATTTCTGTATGAGTTTAATGTCTCCCAAAAGCTTTAATGTTTGCATATCTATTGCCGGTCCTATAAGTAAAAACATGCCAAATATTTTAAATATGTCTTTTTCGGTTGATAAAAACTTAAGCCGTTTTGCAATAAGTTCATTTAAAGTTGCCGGAATTAAAATATTCTCAGAACTTTCAACGCTTAAAATACCTGATTTAAGCCCTAAAATATCCTTTTCAACTAAATAATCAATAGCATGATTAAAATATAAAACACTGCCTTTTGTATTTTGGGCGATTTTTTTCAAATAATAGCTGTCTAAAATATTTTCATATTTTTTCGGATTTTTTGAGATTATCTCCTTAACTGACGTAGGTTTTGGAGTTATCTCAATATAATCCGGATTTGCAAGAAGGAAGTGTGATTTTTTATGAACGGGAGCTTCCTTGCTTGTAACAGCTAAATAACTGACTCCTAAATCATTGAATTTTTCGAAAAATAACTGCAAAACTTCGTAGGAAGTATTATCCATTTTTTCAAAGTTTTCAATATAAATTAATGATTTTGAAATTCCGTTAAAAATGTTAAAAAATATGTCAAATAAGGAATATCTGGCATCTTCCGGATGCGGAAAATCTCTTACGTTCAAATTAATAAAATCTTTTAAAAACCCGGAAACATCAATAAACTTAAATATTTCAAAATCATTCTTATCAAAATTCCTAGGGCTTTGTACAAAATTGTACATACTTGAAATCAATTCATAAAAGAACCCGTAAGGCTTATATTTCATTTCATCATGACAGGTTACATGATAAACTTTTTTAAATAAATTTGCTTTGCTTATATTTTTTATTACTTCGTCTGTTGCGGGAGTAAATTCTTTTTCGCATTTTACCGATATAATTTTCTTTGGTGATTTTTTGAATGTTCCAATAATTTCAGGAATTAAATTTACCGATTTAACAGGTTTAAACATACATTTTAATTCATCAAAATTTATTGAATCAATATCATAAAGTTTGCTTTCTTTCTCGGTATCTTCCGGAGTTTCGTCAAACAAATTCAATTTTGATAAATCAACGACTTCTTCTTCTTTTTTCTCTTTAGGAATTTTTATGTATTTTTTCAAATTAAGTTCAAAAAAAGTCATCATTTCATTTTTAATGAACTTAGATGTCAAAACCGATAAATCAAAATTATCACAAATCTGCTCATATACATGAGAATCCGTAATTACTTGTAAATTATTCAATAAATTAAAATCTTTTTTATGCTGATAAATCAGTCTTATGTCAAACCCCGACTTATATTGATTTGGCTGGGAATAAATATCCCTTTTTAAAACCGCAATGTTGCACTGCAAAGTAATCGAACTTAATTTACGCAGTTTAAAATTCAGCTCAGTAATTGCGTTTTGGATTTCTATCGCCGATTTTATTGCATTGTTTGCGGAAGCCAAAAACGTTGCATCTTTGTTAAATCTTATTATATAAACATTTTCAATGATTTCTCTTGAAACGCCGACTGATTTAGAATAATTTAAAATTAAATTGTCCAGATTTGCCTTAAATTTTTCGGTTAATTTTGTCGAGCCTAGAGCCGGCTTAATATCTTCTAAATTTGGAAATTCTATTGTAAGACAAGCAAATTCGTCTATATTTGATGAATTTATGGCAACACTTGTATAAGTGCTAAACCCGCATTTTGAACAGGTTTCACTTATTGTAGGGTTAATTTTTCCGCATTTATGGCATTTTGTAATAATTACAAACCCGCATTTTTTACAAGTATTTGTTTTATTAATTGTATTGCATTTCGGACACACAAGTTTTAATACTTTCTTGCAATTAGGGCAAAAGAGCATTTTGTCATCAATATCATAATTACATTTAGGACACTTCATTTTAAAATGATATAACAAATTTGAAAAAAGCAAATCATGTAATTAAATGATGGTATAATTATTCTTGAGGATAAGATATGGATAATGAAATTATAATTTATCAAACAAAAGACGGTAAAACCAGAATTGATGTTAAAGTAGAAAACCAGACCGTTTGGCTTACACAAAAACAGATGGCGGAACTTTTTCAAAAAGATGTAAGAACAATTAACGAGCACATTAAAAATATCTTTGAAGAAGGCGAGTTGATTGAAGAGACAGTTATCCGGAAATTCCGGATAACTGCCAATGACGGTAAAAACTATGATACAAAACATTATAACCTTGATGTAATAATATCCGTTGGTTATCGTGTCAAATCTTTACGCGGTACTCAATTTAGAATTTGGGCTAATCAAATTCTAAAAGAGTACATTATAAAAGGTTTTGCAATGAACGATGATTTACTAAAGCAAGCAAGCGGAGGTAACTATTGGAAAGAACTTCTGGAACGTATAAGAGATATTCGTTCATCAGAAAAAGTTTTTTATCGTCAAATTTTGGACATTTATGCAACGAGCATTGACTATAATCCTAAATCCGAATATTCTCAATTATTTTTCAAAACCGTTCAAAATAAAATCCATTATGCCGTACATGGTCATACTGCCGCAGAAATTATAATGTTAAGAGCAGACAGCGAAAAACCTTTTATGGGTATGACAACATTCAACGGAACAACGCCAACTCAAGCCGATATCAAAATAGCTAAAAATTATCTTAATGAAGATGAGTTAAAAATTTTAAACCGTATAGTATCGGCATACTTAGAATTTGCCGAGTTACAAGCATTACAAAAACATCCGATGTATATGAAAGATTGGATTGAAAAATTAGATGATTTTATAAAAATGACTAAAAATGATATTTTAAAAAATGCAGGAAAGGTTAGTCAACTTGAAGCAGAAAATAAAGCACTAAAAGAATTTAACAAATATAAAGAAAAAACTAAAAACGAATTAACAGAAGTTGAAAAACATTTTATTGAAAGCATAAAAGAAACTCAAAAAAAATTGGAAAATAAAAATTGAGCATGCGGAAAAAGTCCAATTTTGATAAAAATTGAGACTTTTCCGTATGCGACCTTAGAAGTGTGAAAGCCTTGCCGGCTGCTGGATAGCTGGCGGCAAGGCTTGAAACCGGACATAAGAGTTTACAGGAAAAAGGAACTTTTTCCGTAAACTCATTAAATATTTATGTTATAATTAATCAAAAATGAGAGAGGTGTTTGAATGAATTTTTGGGAAATCTTATTTAATCCTGCTATTGTGATAGTAGTTTTAACGTTTTTTTCAATCTTAATTTATTATGTGAGGAAAGTCGGTTATATAAACTCGGAATTAATGCGGCTTTTATACATATTAAAAAGTTTTAAGAAAGCTGATTTGATTTTTAAATTTAAGGAATTGGATGATGCAATAGCAAACAATCCTTATTCTGCTAATTGTTGGGCGGAATTCAAGAATACATTGGTGTTTTCGGAAAGCCTTTCATTGAAAGACGAAAAAGACGGCATTATTTTTGAAAACGTTTCCCAGTCTGTTGAAAGCATCCAGACAACAATTGATCCGATTTATTTTTTCAATGAAGAAACTCTTATTACTTCAAAAATGAATTACAAGTTTATTCAGGCGGTACCGACTATTTTAACCGGTCTTGGACCTTTGTTTACTTTCTTAAACATTGCAATTGCCTTTGCAGGAGTGAATTTTTCCACACAGGAAGCAACGGTTCAGTCAATATCGCATCTTATGGCAAGCATGCAGGTTGCGGCTTTGGTTTCGGTGCTTGCAGTAGGTTCTGCAATTATTTTCATCATAATAGAAAGAATTTTGTACAATAATAAATGTAAATTACCGCTTAATGAAGTTCAGGAAAAAATTTATAAACTCTTTGACAATATTTCTTCGGAAAAATTCCTTATAGAATTGCTGAAAGAAACCAAAATTCAAAATAATTCCTTGTCAAATTTATTGACAACAATGCCAAATCAAATTAAGGAATCCTTAGACGGAAGTTTAACAAAAGTTTTGGTACCATATCTTGAAAACTTAATATTCGGAGTAAATAAATTACAAGAAAAAATCACAAAAGAAAAATCAAAATCAGATATAGTTGATGATTTATTTTGAAGAGGGTTTAACAGTTGCTTATTAAACGATTTACAAAACCTAATTTTGCAGAAGATGAAAATGTGTTTTGGGTTACCATGACAGACCTCTTATTGGGTTTGGCAATTATTTTTATGACACTTTTTGTTCTTGCAATGACAGGATTTACACAGAGCAAACTTCAGCAACAGGCAACCCAAAGTCAAATGGCTCAAGAATTGGCAAAAAATATGCAAAAACAAAATATTAATGTTCAGATTGATAAAGTAACGGGACAAGTTAAAATTTCCGATCTGGAATTGTTTGACCTGAACAGTTATACACTTTCCGAAAAAGGCAAAAGATATCTTGATAAATTTATACCGATTTACGTTAATACTATATTTTCTAACCCTAAATTATACAATAAGATTACAAACGTTGTTATTCAGGGACATACGGATTCCCAAACGTATTCCGGCATAACTTCAAAAGAGGGCCAGTTCACAAAAAATATGGATTTGAGCTTAAAAAGGGCTAATGCGGTAGCAGAATATATTTTCAAAACGGGTTATGACAAAAAATATACCGATAAATTAACAAAAACCGTTGTTGTAGAGGGAAAAAGCTTTATTGACCCGATTTTGGTTAACGGCAAAGAAGATTACGCAAAAAGCCGCAGAGTTGAACTGAAACTTATTGTAAAAGATACAAATTTACAGGATTTGTTGAAAAAGTGAAGAAAAGAAGACAAGATGCGTAGATGCGTGGAGGCGTAGTTTTTAAACGAAACCGTTCACCTATTAACCTTATAAACAAAAGCATTTACTTACAATAAATTTTTTCAACACAATCTTAACATGTGCATAATTCAGACCGCCTTGCATATAAACCGCATAAGGCGTTCTGAGCGGTCCGTCTGCGGATAATTCAATTGTAGAACCTTCAATAAAAGTTCCGCCTGCCATAATAACTTTGTCATCATAACCCGGAACATCATCAGGAATCGGTGTTACATAAGAATTAACCGGTGAAAGTTCCTGCACTGTTTTACAAAAATCTTCAAGCGGTTTTGGGGCATTAAAAGTTATTGTCTGAATTATATCGGTACGTTTTTCATTAAATTTCGGAGTAGAAATATATCCGATTTCTTCAAAAACCTTAGCCGCTAAAATAGCACCTTTAACTGCTTCTGAGACAATTGAAGGAGCCATGAAAAACCCCTGAAAAATCAATCTTGATTGATTTAACATAGCACCGCCTTGGGAACCTATTCCGGGTGCTGTAAGCCTCATTGCTGCCTGCTCAACAAATTTCTCTTTGCCTGCAATGTAACCGCCGGTTTCTACAATGCCGCCGCCGGGGTTTTTTATCAGGGAACCTGCAATTAAATCAGCCCCAACCTCAAGCGGTTCTTGTTTTTCCACAAATTCACCGTAACAATTATCCACAAAACAAATACAATCAGGATTTTTTGATTTTACGATGTGTACAATTTTTTCTATTGTTGCAATATCAAGCGATTTTCTAAGCGAATACCCTCGTGAACGCTGAATTAAAACCATATTACAAGTTTCAACTGTTTTTTCAAGAAGTTCAAAATCAACATCCATGCCATTTTTTAAAGGAATTTCTTCATAAATCACACCATGCCCGATTAACGAAGCTCTTTTATCTCCACGGGTTCCGATAACTTCTTCCATTGTATCGTAAGGTGCTCCTGCAACAGAAACAAGTTTCTCACCATGCCGCAAATTCCCAAACAAGCAACAGGCAAGAGCATGGGTCCCGGAAACAAAATGGTTTCTTACAACAGCTTTTTCAGCCCTAAAAACTTGAGCAAAAACTTTATCAAGAACTTCACGTCCCAAATCGTCATGCCCGTAGCCCGAAACCGTCATAAAATGTTCCGCGGCAACTTTGTTTTGAACAAAAGCATCTAAAACTTTTTTTTGATTAAAATCCCTTATTTCATCAATTATTTCAAACTGTTGAGATAATTCTTTTTCAATATTTTTAAAATTTATTTCCGTAGAGTTCATAATAAAGATTTTACATAAAAAATTTTTGAAAGGGAATAAGTAATTAAGTGATTAAGTGATTAAGGAGGTGAAGGGGGGTTATCAGAGGCGTGGATGCGTAGAGGCGTGGAGGCGTGGAATTTTGCTTAATGCTTACTATTAAAATCATTTTTAAACTAAAGCAATTTTAATTTAAAAACTATGCATCTACACATCTACGCATCTACGCATCTTGTCTTCTTTACCGTTCCCTGTTCCCTGTTCCCTGTTCCCTGTTTCCTGTTTACCGTACTTTACTTTTTTGTAAAAAGGATTAAAATAATAATTATGAGAAAGATTTTTGTCATTTTAATATTTTTAACTTTAACTGTCTATCTGCCGGCTTTTGCAGAAGATGACAGTATGAGTACAGGCGGCGTGGAGGATTTAATGAAATCCACAGGCGGAGTGGAAAATGCTTTTGCCGGACAAAAACCGATTACCGATGAGGAATTTCAAAAGACATTAGACCAAGTTAAAGGCAAAAAAAAGCGAAAAAGGGATAAAAATATTCCTAAAGGAAAATATTTTAACGAAGAGAGCAGCGGTGAACATATTGATGAAACTTCTCAAAAAAATATTTTACTGGGAGTTCCGCTATGTTTGAAAAACGGAGATGGGACAGAAATTCCGACGGGGCATTACAAAATTGTCGGTGAAAAAAAAGACGGTAAAGTTTATTTGAATTTCTATCAATCTTCGACTTTAGTTGCTAAGGTTCCGGCAATAGAAACCAACGGTGATTTTGGCAAAATGGATATTAATTTCGTTGAACTTCAACCATATAACGAAGAAAGAGTAAGAGTTATTTACGGCTCAATGGATTTCAATGCATATACGTTTATAAAAATTGAAAAACCTATTTCCTTTTTCAACCCTTGACTGCCCCTTCATTCTCCCCTGAAATAAAATATTTTTGCATGGCAAGGAAGAAGATTATAATCGGAATTGTAGCCAAAATTGAACCTGCGGCGATAAACCGCCAGTTTGAACTGAACATTCCCTGTAAATTATTTACTCCGACAGGAAGCGTGTACATACTCTCCTTTGTCAAAACAATACTGGGCCAGAGAAATTCGCCCCAGGAGCCGATAAAAGTAAATATCGCAAGCACAGCTAAGGAAGGTTTTACCATCGGCATTAAAACTTTGAAGAATACTTGCAAAACATTACATCCATCAACTATTGCAGCTTCTTCCATTTCTTTGGGGATAGTTAAAAAAGCTTGCCTCATAAGAAAAATCCCGAATGCACTCACCGCAAACGGCATTACCAAGCCCAAATAGCCCATAAAATTATTTACACTGTCCACAAGGTTTAATTTTAAAGTTATCAAATAAACGGGGAGCATAATTGCCTGAAACGGCACCATAATTGTTGCTAAAACCGCAAAAAACGCTGTTTTTTTACCCCAAAAGTGCATTCTGGCAAGCGGATATGCAGCTAATGCCGATAAAATAAGATTTAATCCGACGGTTGCTCCTGCAACAATAATGCTGTTTACAAAATAAGCAATAAAATCAACTCTTTTCCATACTCCAACGTAACTTGCAAGAGTAAAATGCTCAGGAATAATTTGCGGCGGATAAGCAAAAATATTTTCCGCATTTCCTTTTAGTGAAGTTGAAATCAGCCATATGAAAGGGAATATCGACAAAAGCGATACGAATATTAAAATTGCGTGTATCCCGAGTTTTTCGAATATTTTTTTCATTTCAATATTTTTTCCAAAAGCGGTAACAAATCATTTAAATCTTCTTTTGCACTATCAAAAACAATCATTAAGTTAACACCGTCATAATCATGAATAATTTTATTTCTCATCCCAATCATATATGGCCATGGAATATCATTATATTTTTGTTGAATTTGTTTTGGAATTCGGTTTGCAGCTTCGCCTATTATTTCAAATTTTCTTGTTACAGCACTAAATGTTTTATCATCTTTTATAAATTCTTCAAAAGACATATTTGCTATAAAAACATTAATTGAATTTATGGCATCAATAATATCTTGAATAAAATCTGTATAGTCACGTTCAGACATAGATAACCTCAGAAAGTATCCGCTTTCCTATATTTTTTTTAAGATATTTTTTAAAAGCAATATCAACTTTTATGTTAAGTAGTTCTGTTAAAAAATTTTCTAAATCAATCAATTTAAAAAAAGTCAGACCGCTATTATGATCAAGTAAAATATCAATATCACTTTCCGGGGTTTGTTCTCCTCTCAAGTAAGAACCAAATAAACCGATTTCAGTAATGTTGTATTTTTTTTCCAAAACCGGTTTAATTTTTTTTAGTATTTGTAGAATTTCGTTTTTGTCTTTCATAATTCACAAATTATATCATATTTTATAGTATTTTTCAAAAAATTTCTATACCTTAAATCTGATATTTACCCCTTTCAAAACATAAAATATTTATTAACGAGAAAATCATAACGATTATCAACAGCACAACCGCCATGGCTGATGCATAACCTAAATCGAGGTTTTCAAACGCCCGTTCGTAAATGTAATAAACAATGGTTTTGCTGGAATTAAGCGGACCGCCTTTTGTCATTACATAAATCTCTGCAAAAACTTTCATCGCAGAAATTGCACTGATTGTTGAAACAAGTGCAATAGTTGGCATTATATGTGGAATTGTTACCATCAAATGTTTTTTTAAAGTACTTGCTCCGTCGATTTCGCACGCCTCATAAAGCTCTTTGGGAACACTCATTAAACCTGCAAGGTAAATCATCATATAATAGCCGATTCCTTTCCAAATAGTTACAATGATAACCGAAATCAGAGCAAATCTTGTGTCGGTAAGCCATCCGATTGGGCTAAAGCCTAACCGTTCAACCGCAAAATTTAAAATCCCCTGCTCGGCGTACAGCCACTTAAAAGCAATTGCCGCAACAACAATGGAGACAATTACCGGAAGATAAATCAGGATTTTATATAATGTAATTCCTCTGATTTTATTGTTAATAAAAATCGCCAATATTAAGGGTATAATTGCCAAAATCGGTACCGCAATAAATAAATACACAAAGGTGTTAAACAAAACCTTATAAAAAATCGGGGATTGAAAAAGTTTTATGTAATTTTGCAATCCAACCCAGACAGGATTGTAAATATTGTTGGAATAATCCTGAAAACTCAAAACAAATGTTTGAAAAAACGGAATGAAAAAAAACACCAGCAAAACAACTCCCGCCGGAAGTAAAAATAAATATGGAACGTATTTTTTGTAGTATTGCATCATTCTTTTACACTGTAGGTCG
>JAQVKX010000169.1 GCA_028694425.1 Candidatus Gastranaerophilales bacterium | reverse complement strand
CCATGGCTTCCGCTGAATGGAATAAACCAGGGAATAATAAGCCAAAACCTAATCCTAACAAACCCCATGGATTTTTATTGGTATCAAGCATTTTACCAAGACCTAAATTTTCTTCATTACCTAGTGCTTTTTGTATATCATCAATATTTTTTTGGATTTTATTAAATTCATTATCTATATCTTGTTGTTTTAATAATTTTTCAGCAGGTGTAAGATTTGTTGAATCAGCAATTTCTGACTTAAAAGCTTGTGCCGTTTCAGTTGCAGATTCTTCCATAGTTGAAAGAATTTCTTTTCTGGTTGCCGTTGTAGGCTTAATTGACAATTTTACAAATAAATTATTTAACCAAGATGTTGTAGCGTCTCCAATAGTACTTGCTTCTGTACTCAAAAATTTAATGCCATTCCTAGCCCCATTGTTTAATGTTTTTATAACATTGCTTATCCCAGAAGCCAATATCTTCCTTCCGCCCCAAGCAAGACAAAGAAGAGTCACAAGCTCTTCGTTAGATGAAATGCAACCTTCGGTATAAGTATTAGTTGTTCCATTTGACGATGTTACTTTTACTGTAACAGTCCCATCACCGTTGTTAATTATGCTATCATTTTGAATTGTAATTGCCATTTTACTAACCTCCTATATTATAATAATTTATTATTAAATTAATTCTGTTTTTTATACTTTTTATTGGAAAATAATTTTCAAAAAGGTAGTTTAAGTTTTCATTATTATACTTTTTGATAAAAACAAAATTATTTTCTAAAATTTTAATAGCTGCATCTATATATAAATCGGCGATTAACATTAAATCATTGTTTTTATAATTATAAGCATTAAAAATATAGTAATCAACATTTTCTAACATTAAATACATGGCTTTTTTAAATGCCCCAATTGATTCATCAATATTTTCTGAGTACTTTACTAATGCCATCGATAAAGCATACAAGATTTCTTCAGATTTATTACCTAAACAAAATTTATCAATCTGATGTAAATTATTAGAGTTTGGAATAGTTGAAATATTCTTACCCATAGTAGTAACTTTTTGTCTTAATTCAGATGATTTTTTATAACATTCATCAGCCTATGGAAGGTGAAACATTTGATAACGAAGAAGATGCTCCTGAAATACCCGTTCACGAAAATTGTGGTTGCCAATTGATTAAATTCGTTACTACTTAAATCTGTTTTGATTATAATAACAGTATGAAGTTTAGAATAGTATTAGTTTTAATAATGAATATTTTTGTTATTCAAAATTCCATAGCTCAGCAAATTTTGCCTGCTGAGGTTCAGAAGCACACAGAAGCGATTTATGCTCCGGTAACAGGTGAGGTAGGTAAAACATATTTTTATTGCCAAAATGGCGATAAATGTTCAACTGAGCAAGTAGTGAGAGAATATTACAAAGCTAAGGGCTATTCTGTTATGCGTGCTGAATATTCATTTTGGAAAGGAATGTTTATACTCTCGTTTTTAGATGAGTTGTATCTAGCAAATCATTACACTTCTTATGGTAAAACAGGTGTCTTTAATGATATGGCACTTTATAAAGAACAGCAAGCGGATTTGATAAAAAAGGAAACCTATATCAAAAATGCTGATTTGAAGGGATTTATAAATTCGCAGATTAAAAAACACGAAGCCAGTGCTTATATAAGAGACCTTGATGAGTGGGAATTTGAAGGATATAAGAATCCTACTGAATATTTTAAATCTCCAATTGTTCAGGAGTTTTTGACAAGGATTGATAATAAGATCTTTTATAAAGTGGTGACTAGGATTTTACAGGACCGAAAAAACAATACAGTAGGAACTCCTGATTATATTGTTTGGAATAAAAAAGAGCTTATTTTTGTTGAAGTTAAGAGAGAAAAAGAAAAACTACGCGAAGATCAAATAACTTGGGCTGAGTTTTTAATAAATAATAGAATCCCATATGTTGTCATAAGAGTTCGTGGAATCGGGGATAAAAAAGAGACCTCCGAATATTGAAACAGAGACTTTTCAAGAAAAAACGAGTATTTTTTACTGAAAAAATACCCGTTCTCATGCTCTAAATTATCTTAAAAAATTAATAAGCCCAAAGGATCTACACACGAAGGACTTTACACTATAAAACCTTCAAATCTCTTGACTAGCAAGGTTTTCGAAGGTTTTATGGTCTGGAAGTTAAGGTAAGAACTCCATAAAACGGAGTTTTGTCGGAGTTCGAACGGGAGCGAGCTGAGGGCGAAGGAGCTTTCTTTGTAGCAAGCAAAGCTTGTGAAAAGAAAGTCCGTAGACCCGTTAAACGCGAGCGACCAAGACAGCCTCTCAACGCCCGCCGACGGGAGTTCTCCTCTCATTCAAAATATGACATTTAGTCATATTTTGAACAAGAACTCTTCTCAACGCCCAGTTTCTTTCAATTTGAAATAAAGCGAGGAGGTATAAAATGTATAATGCGACAATTTATGACACAATGGAAGCTATATATGACATAGATGATAATTCTGGTGGTACCACTATTACTTTTAAAACATTAGATGAAGCATATCAATGGGTAAAAATAGCTATAGAACATGGTGCTGCTGCAGTTTTATATCCAGTTAAAGAATAATTATTGATTGTAATCAACAACTTTGTCATGCTGAATTTATTTCAGCATCTTTTCAGCGTAGTTTATCGGATAGATCCTGAAACAAGTTCAGGATGACTTGTTTATTTAGAGAATTTTGCTAAGCAGACTACACCCACAATAAAAAAAGAGCCTTCAAGTTTTCATCATATCCTATTGACAAATTAAATAAAATCTTATATTATTAGGTAATATTGGATATTATTAGATATGATTATTCCAAATGATTTAAAATTAAATGATTTAAAAATAACATCACAAATGCTTACCATTATTGCAGAGATTGACGAGTTTAAAGGTGAATGGAAAGCGTTAGGCAGGCTTTCGCCTGATATTTTAAACCCATTAAAAAAAGTTGCTACAATTGAAAGTGTCGGCTCATCAAACCGTATAGAAGGAAACAAGTTATCCGATAAACAGGTTGAAGAACTGTTATCTCGCATTGATAAGAAGTCTTTTGCTTCCCGTGATGAAGAAGAAGTTGCAGGTTATGCAGATTTAATGAATTTGATTTTTGATGACTATGAAATAATTACTCTCAGCGAAAATTACATAAAACAATTACATAGCATCTTGCTTAAATATTCTAAAAAAGATATTAAACACAAAGGCGAATACAAAAAACATGAAAACAGTGTAGCTGCTTATGATGCAAACGGAAAAGAAATAGGGATTATATTTGAAACTGCAAGTCCTTATGATACGCCTAGAAAAATGGAAGAACTTATTGAATGGGCTCGAAAGAACATTGAAGATAGGTTTCATCATCCGCTTATTGTTATAGGTATATTTATTGTTAATTTCCTTGCCATACACCCGTTTCAAGATGGAAACGGGAGATTATCAAGAGCTTTAACAAGTTTATTGTTATTGAAAACAGGCTACACTTACGCTTCTTATAGTTCGATGGAGGCAATAATTGAAGATAATAAGGAAAGCTATTACAGGACATTAAGACAAACTCAAATAACACTTAATAAAGATAACCCGGAATATGAAGCTTGGCTAATGTTTTTCTTAAAGACTTTGCAAAAACAGAAAATCAGACTTGAACATAAAATTAAAAATGATGCGGTAAGTAAGCTTTCATTGCCTGAATTATCTGTGCAAATTTTAGATTTGTTCAACCAAAAAGAACGAATAACCGTTTCTGATATAGTTGGTGCAACAAATGCAAATATCAATACTGTTAAAAAACACGTAGCGAGCCTTGTAAATATTAATTATTTAACCAAACACGGAACAACTCGCGGGGTGTGGTATACAAAAAATTAAGGAATATTCTGTGTGTAAATTAGAAGTGAAAAGATTGTGGGCTATGAACTGTAAAAAAATATTTATTTTATTCGCTTTTAGGCACATTTAATTACGCAAGTTTTGAGACTAATGCACAAGTCCATTTTTTGCAAAAATGTCCTTGAGCAAAGTCTGTCTTGGATTATTCGGGGTGTGGCAAAAGTGTCATTTTGCCACACCTTACGAGTTTCGCTTCGCTCACTCTACCGAAAATCCGCTCATGACGTCTAGTATCAAAACGGCGAAAAAGTGTGATTTTCCGCAGTTTCTCACTTCTTGGTGTCTCGCATTAAACGGCATTCAGGCAAAAGTGTCATTTTGCCTTGGAATGCCTCTGCTCGACATCCGCTTTTGTAAGGTCGACCACTCACAAGCCTCAAAATTATAAATTTTGGACTTGTGCAGCGGTCTCGTTTTAATATTGTCAGCACTTTTACAAGTAAGATGTCGGGAGTTCTCCTTGAGAACTAAGTGAATATAAATATTTTGACATATTTAATTAAAAATAATATAATACTTCTATGCAAAAATATGTTGAAGATACCATCAATTTATTAAATAAATTGCTTAGTGAAAGATTTGACGATTTTCACGGAATTTATTTATATGGAATTTTCACTGACGGAAAAAGTCATCCGGACGAAGACATTGAACTTGCCGCTGTTTTTGATTTGGAAAACAAGCAAAAACGTGAACTCATTTGGCCTATTGTAGGTAAAGTAGAAACAAATTTGGATGTTTTTATTGATTTACACCCTATTACTATGGAAGAGC
>JAQVKX010000168.1 GCA_028694425.1 Candidatus Gastranaerophilales bacterium | reverse complement strand
TGAACAATAAGATAAAGGCATTAAAGCGAAGGGGGTTCGGATACAGGAACTGGCTGAATTTCGAGTATCGCATATACGCAGAATGCAATACCTAACTATATTTCACGAATTTGTCTGTTGAACCTAAGTTCATTTGTTGTTGGAGGGCGTTTTTTAATTCATATTTTTCGACAATAGTTTGGCGGGCATTTTGTCGTATTTCAAACATTTTTCCTTGATTATCAAGTGCATATTTAACTTTTTCGACGATTTGATTAATATCAAAAAAATCTGCAACAAGTCCGTTATAATTATCCTTTATGACTTCTAAAACAGGAGGAGTATTTGAGGCAACAATGCAGCATTCGGTAGACATTGCCTCAAGAACTGACCAGGAAAGTACATAAGGAACGGTTAAATAAACATGAACAGATGAAATTTGCAGCATTTTCAAATATTCGGCATAAGACAAAGCTCCCACAAAATGAACTCTGTTCATATCAAGGTCAAGTTTTTCCAGCATAAGCTCTTTATAAGTTCCTTTTTCAAGTTTGCCGCGATAAAAAACCTTGTCTTCTCCTGCAATAATAACATGTGCATTAGGTCTTTTTTTAAGCAAAATTTCTACAGCTTCCATAAACTGAGGAAACCCCCGATACGGCTCCATTCCTCTGGTGCCGTAAGTTATAACTTCATCTTTTGCAGTAAATCCTTGAAATCGGGCATTTTTGTCAGGTTTAAAAAATTCGGTATCAATTCCGTCAGGGATTACGCTGATTTTATTGTGAAATTCTTCAGGAAATCGGCTTTTTTGCCAATTTGTCGGAGTTATACCTGCATCACAGGAGAATAAATCAATAAGCACCTGAGAATTGGAACATCTCAGCCCGAAACGCTGAATATCTTGTATTTCTTCAGAACCAAAACCTGTGTCGGCACCTTGGGCATTAAAAAACCATTCAAAATAACAAATAAGCGGAACATCCGGAAAAATATCTTTCATAAAAAGTGTCGGCCCCCAGCCTGAATGCCCTAAAATAATATCAGGCTTAAAACCTTTTTCTTTTAGCTTTGCTGCTTCTTTTGCCGCCGCTTGTCCGTGATTAACGGCAGAAGTATAACCTTTTAAATAAGGAGCAGGGTATTGTGTTCCGGCTTGTTCAGGCTCATAGATAATCTTTTTTACGCCTTCAATCTCATAATTTTTACTGTTGGTTATAAAAACAACTTTATTGTTAACGTCTTTCGCCAATTCGGCGGCAAGATGTTTAAACTGTCCCGGAAAACTCCTGTGTAAAAACAATATGTTCATGAAAATATTATATCTAAAGGGAGTTGAAAAGTCGAATAGTCGAATAGTTTTCGGAAGACAAGATGCGTAGATGCTTGGAGGCGTGAAATAAAATACTAAAATAATTTTCCATTTTCCATTTATTTAAACATAATCACTTTTAAAAACTACGCATCCACGCATCTACGCATCTTGTCTTCTTTTTCTATTTATCTTTCATTTTATCAATAAACTTTGTCCAGCTTTTGTCAAGTTTTTTAATAAACTTATGAGCATCTAAAACTTCATCGGTAGTAATTGGTTTTGCTCCTTCTTGTATTTTTAATACAAAATCATCTTCAGCATAGTTTTTCAGATTAAAATCAGAAATCCCCAAAAACGCTACCCCAAAGCTTTTTCCGCATTCAGGACAAACCAATTTAAAGACAATCATTTCTTCGTCTTTTGTTTGGTCTTCCCGCATTATAACTACGGATTCCTCATTAAAGTCTGATTTACATACGGAACAACATAATTCTTTAAACAATGTAGCTATTTTTCTCTTCATATCTCCCTCAATTCTTATTGTATCATGTAAAAGTGAGCGGTGAGCAGTGAACTGAATAATTTGCCTTCTTGCCTTCTTTTTCCCTTTCACTTTTACCTTTCCCCTTTTTATTAATCTTTGTTAAAATATTCCAAATTAATGTTATAAAATTTCTCCAAATGTGGAACTTGTAACATGTACGCAATAGGAGTGCAAAAAAATGGAAGCTTTTAATTTAGTTCTGTTTGGTTTTATCGTTTATGCTGCGTTAATTGTCGTTCCAAGCATTTGGGATGAAATCATTACACATCATTAATCAGGTTGGTTAGGATTCCCGATTAGTAAAAGAGACGTTATTTCTAATAAAAATGTTCCTGAATTTTCAGAAACATTTTTTGTGCATGATAAAATAGTGAGAGCTGAGAAGTGAAAAAGTGAGAAGTGAGAGGTAAGAGGTGACAAAAAGGGAAAAGGTAAAAGGTAAAATGGAAAAGAAAGCAGGTCTTTCATCTCACAATTCACCATTCACTCACTACACTGTCATGCCCAATGAAGCGGTAGATATGTTGGAGTGCAAAGACGGCTTGATTTACGTTGATGCAACATTGGGCGGAGGAGGACACAGCGAATTAATTCTTCAAAAAATTCAACCGTCCGGTCAATTGATTTCCTTTGATGTAGATGAGGACGCTGTTCTTGCCGCATCCGAAAGATTAAAAGATTACAAAAACTTAACAATAGTTAAGGATTCTTATACAAATATTAAGAAAATTTTACAAGCATTAAAAATAAAAAAAATAACAGGCGGAATACTCTTTGATTTAGGAGCTTCGTACCATCAATTAACAAAATCAGAAAGAGGTTTTTCCTTCTCAAAAGATGCTCCATTGGATATGAGATTTAACCAGGATAATGATTTTAGTGCTTTTGATGTCGTAAATTCTTACTCTGAAGCGGATTTAGTACGTATTTTTAGTGAGTATGGAGAAGAGAGATTTTCAAAAAGAATTGCTAAAAAAATAGTGGAGCAAAGACGGGTCAAACCAATTAAAACTACTTGTGAATTAGCTGATTTAATAGTGCATGCAACACCAAAAATAAAATCATCTATACACCCTGCTACCAGAGTGTTTCAGGCTATTCGAATAGAAGTTAACCAAGAATTAACAAATGTAAAAAAAATATTAGATGATATGTTGGATTTATTAGATGATGGTGCTATAATAAGCATAATAAGTTTCCACTCACTTGAAGACAGGATAGTAAAGAATTTCTTTAAATACCACGCTCAAAAGTGCAGGTGTGAAAAAAATCAAATGATATGTACGTGCGGGCCTCCAAAATTGGAAATTATTACCAAAAAGCCTGTATTAGCAAGTAAAAATGAAGTAAGGGAAAATCCGCCTTCAAGAAGTGCAAAACTAAGAGCTGCGAGAAGGATTAAGCAGGGAGTAGATAATTGAGGCAAAATCAACTTAAAATAAACGATTGGGTACAAGAATATCAGGGAGAATATCAAAGTTATCAAGCGGATCCGCAGCAATACGGCTCTTCTATAATAGAGGGCTTTTTTCCTAAGGAGAATATAAGAAAAGAGATGGCAATCAGAAAAATCAACACTACTTTAACGGTTCTTTTAGGTGTTTTTCTTGTTTTTACAGCTATAAGCTACTATTTTGCAACCGCAAACGAAATGGTTTTAAATAATTTAAGCAGACAGACAACCGTTTTAAACGATGAAAACTCTGATTTGCAAAATAAAATTGATAAATTAAAATCTTTTAATAATGTAGATATAACCATGCAAAAAAACAATACCTTAAAAAAAGCTCAACAGGTGTTGGAAGTTCCTGCCGTTTCTACAAATATTATTACCGATAAAAAATCAGATGCGGAAAAACCTTTCACTTGGGCGATTGGGTATTAAAGGGGGAAAGGAAAAGGTAAAAAATATGCAGGTTGCGTCTGTAAATCTATTAGGAAATTATTATGCAAACCAAGCTAAAAAAATGCTTCAACTTCTTTTGGAGCAAAAATAGTTAACCCAGAGGATGCTCAAGCTTTAGCAAGTTTTATTTCATATTCTCACTTAGATGAATTCGGGAAGAGAATAGCAAGAGGAGAGAAATTTATAGAAGAATTTAGGCGAATTATATATGGTGAAATAAACCCTGAGGTATTTTTTACTTCAGGACAAGTACAAATCCTATGAATCAAAATACAACTAAGGCTTTATTTGTCAACGTAAGAGTACCTGAAGGAAGTGAACCACTAAGTGCTCAGGTTATTACCCTTGAAGAAGAACTTGCTAACTCTGTTGATTATTTATTAAGGAAGATACTGGAAAAAACGAGACAACTTCTTGGGGGATTAAAGGAACAAGAAAGGATTGCCCTAATTGCACAAAGTATAGTTGAAGCAACAGACCCTAGCAGAACAAATGGTGCAAGAACAACCGGAAGGTGCTTTTAGTAATGCTCAAATAAAAGCTGTTGCTCAATCATTAACTCAAGAAGCTTTAGAACAAAACATAAGACAATTAGGTGCAGATATTAGTAAAGAAGTTCTTGCTTTATTCGAAAGACAAATTGCACAAGTAAGACGTCTTTGATGAAAATTTAAGGGGCTTGACCAGAACTCCCTACGATTGAGCAATAGCTTGAAGCATCATTTTGTATAAGTCTTCGTATCTATTGTTAAATCTGAATTCTGACTCTTTTAAGTGCAAGTAAAAATTCTCTCGTTGTAGCCCATTAAACTTTGCTAATCTCATTTTACAATAACTCCAGAAATTTTCAATACCATTAATGTGGTTTTTTCCTCTTGCAAACTCCTTTGAATGGTTTATACGGTAATGTTTATAGCCATTTATGGTCAAATGATTGTAAGCTCGAAAACTATCCGT
>JAQVKX010000167.1 GCA_028694425.1 Candidatus Gastranaerophilales bacterium | reverse complement strand
GTCAAGTCCTTCGTATTTGGAAACATCATTGCACCACTCCAACCACAATAAATTTTTGATTATCGGCATAAGGCAGCAGAACAACTTCCTTACCGAGATTAATATATATGCCGTTTTCGTCAGTTTCGGTTAAATCGACACAGCTTTTAAAATGGGCAGAGGTTAAGATAACCTTGTCACCAAGCCGAATTTTAACGTTTGGCAGATCAATAATCTGGCCGATAACAGGGGAATAGCAAGCTGAATTGTCTCGTTCTTTGAATAGCTTTGCAAGTTCTGTTATGCCGTTCAATGTCATTACCTCCGATAAATGCTCATAAGAAAAGACGAACACCGAAGTATTCGTCTGGCAAAATGACTATATCTATTTAATAATAAGCGGCTTTGCTATATTTGATGTTGCACTCATTAAGCGTTTCTTCAAATGAAAAGCAATTATAGTTAATGTTTATAAAATAATCATCAAGCACCTTAGTGTGTTCAAAAGAATTTGCGCCCAGACCTTTTTCTAAAAACAAAGTCCAATCAGAATAAGTCACATCGTAATGCACATCATCTGCATGCTCGAAATTAACAGATACACCCACAGGCATTTTCATATGGTCATACCAAACATAGTAATTGACTACCTTGTTTTTCCCAAACCACACTCTTTCTCCATGAGAATAACCGCTCCCTAACCAATCATCGCTATGCATTTTCTCCCCTCACTATTTTAATATATCACAGAGCTTTTTGTGATGATTTCATCTTTGCTTCTAAAGATTTTATAAATTTCTCCATATTAAAAACCTGTAAAACTGAATTGTTTTTCTGATATAAAGGATGTTTAGGTGTCCCGGATTTATTTAAGCCTGTCGTAACCCAAGTTATATTCTTATCTTTGATTGCATTACATATATCGTAAAAACATGGAATTAAATATTTCCTGTGATATATGTGGTCACCGAAAGCGACCCATATTGTAGGATTCTCTATTTCATTTATATATTTTTTTATTATTCTAATATTTTTTATATGTATATTATCGTTGCACATATAATGTAAGTTGTCAAATATTGTATCTCTTTTTGGATAAATATTAAACATCATCCAACTATCATATCCATTATTAAATGCAATATTTTCAACTTTATTTATTGTTCGATCTAAAGAATCCGGTTCAGCTGTACTTGGATTTATTCCAATGCAAATTAGAGGCTTTTTCCCAACGATACCAAGTACATACCTCACTGTATTATTTCCTTCGGTTTCATAAATCCATTTATTCATATTCAACACCGTTTTATTAAAGAAATTAATTAAATAAAAAATACCACAAAATATGTTATTTGTCAATTGATAAATTACCAAAATTTTCTCAAATCCAACTTAACAAAATGTACCCCGTTTTTTATACTATGAGTACTGCCTTCTATAATGTAATCCGTCCCATCCACCGTAATCAGATAACCAGTTCTTGTATAAATATCCACCGCCTCGATTATTTCAAATGAATAGCTTTCCTGTATTTTTGACAATTCTTTCAACTTGGCACTTGCCACAGTATCGGCATTCTCCTTTTCAGGATCAATCTTTACAACTTCCTGCAGCAAACCGAATTTATCGATTAAACCTGTGTCCTGAACTACCTTTTTCACGGAATAATTTCCATCGGCTTCGGTAATGACTTTGATGCTGTTTTTCATATCTTCAATCGAAACCGAATGGGATATATTTCCGCGAAGGTTAGGAGAATACAAAAGCTGTGTGTTAGGCGACAGCCTAAACTCGGGATAAGCATAAATGCTGCCACGCTTATATATCCTAAGTCCCTTTGGCGTCATGTCAAGGTTGTACCCGCCACCGCATATTTCAAGAATATCCTGCAATATTTCTGCAATGGTTTTATCAAAATATATCTTTGATATTTTCTTTTCAAGGGCAGGAATGCTGTCAATATCAATATTAAAATCGGCACACACTTTGTGGATTGCTTTTGATGCGGGCATATTGTTAAACTGATATGTTTCTTTTGATTTATTCAAATACCAGCCAAAGTCGGCTACAGTATATGTATTTTGGGTTTTATCCCCGTCATCAACCGTCAGCACTATACCCCGGAATATTTCCTCGTTTGTATGCATCTGAATAATACTGCCTTCCTTCGGCAGATAGATGCTTGTGTGTTGCGCATCTGTTTTTGCCACATCAAAGTTCATGGTAGTGGCAAGTTCAGCTATGCTGTTTTGCCATGACAGATTTCCAACCGCTGGGGATATATCAATCCCGTCTGCAAATATCCTCATTTCGTGTTCACCAGCCTAAATTCTGAAAGGGTAAGGTCAAAATATAAGTCCCCGTCCTTTTTTATTGAATACTGAAAATCATCCACACAGCAAACCATATTGATTGGGGTTTCCGTTATAATCAGCCTGATTGGAAACTTTGCTTCAATCCATTTGTCTATGATATACACATACTCAAACCCTTTATATGCTCTGTCTTTTAGAAACGGATAATCTCGTATGGGGAAGAAACTGCTTATGGTAATGCTCTTCAGCCCCGGCCTCCCAATCAGTTTTAACTCTCCTTGCGTAACCGTTTCAAAAACCTCGTTCTTCTGGGGCTTTGATATGGTAAACTCGGCAGGGAGGACAGGAAGGCAGATGACTTGTTCTCTGTTGTTTACGCTTAAATAAATTTCCATTGAAGCCTCCTTACATGTTTGCAAGCGCCAGCTTCAGCTTAGGGACGATTTCGTTTACCACTTCATCCGCTGTTTTCCCGCTTGCGTTTACATATATTTTAATATCGTTGTTGTATGTTGTAGTACCGCCTTGACCTTTGCTATAGTTCCTGTTCTCAGCTGCGGTCAGCACGCGCTCGCCTTTATGCAGCTTTGCAATATACCCGTCAAAGGGTACATTGGGAAGCCCTCCTGCGTGGAAGCTGCTGAAAAACAAGCCCATTTTTCTATGAAAAATATCGTTTCAACCTTAAAAAATAAAATTTTATCAGACTTTTAAATCCAAATGACTTTAATAAGCCGGTTTATAAAAAATAGAGAGATATTCCCTCTATATTGTAGCTACTAATTTTGTAATCTTAACAATATTTGCCGTAAATGCCGTCAGAAAAGACTGGGCTTTCATACTCCAAAGTCCAGTTCCATACGTTTTTTTCAATCCATATTGGTTTTTTAAATGTGAATTCCGCTGCTCGATTTTCCAACGGATTTTATGTTTTTCTTTAAAGTGCTCAGTTGCTTCAAAAACCCGCTGTTCTTCAAAAATTTCATGATTTACATTTTGCAAAACTCTCTTGTAACCATCATCCTTATTGTCCAAGCACTCTTTTGAAAAGGGGCATTTTTCACAATCAGATCTATAAAAGCTATACCCGATTGAACCATTTTTTCTAACGTTGTTTTTCTTAGCTAAGCAACCATTTTTACATTCATAAGTGTCGGCATCTTTATTAAAAGATACATATTTATCATTAAATTCCTTGCTACCTACATTTTCCTTAAGCTTTGAAATTATATTTATATTTTTATCAATACCAAACTTTAAAATATCACTTGTAGAATATGCCTTATCTCCTGCAATATCTTCCACTTCAACACCAATTTCAAGTGTTTGATTTACTATATTTTCAAATTCTTTGTTATCCGCCGCTGTCCCATTAGTAACAGAAAGTCCTGTAATTATTCCTTCCTCTGTCATTGCGATATGATTTTTATATCCAAAAAAATCGTTGTCTTCTGATTTGTGTCCAATCTTTGCATCTTCATCGTTTGCACTTTGCAATTCCACTAAATTGGGTAGTTCAAGTGTCTTTTTAACCTTTGCAAGAAGTTTCTGAGCTTTCTCGCTTTTTAAATCAACCTCCTCAAGAGCAGCAACCAATGTCTTGGTATAATCAATTTCTTCGAAGATATCGTCTTCAATGGTAGGTTTTTCAGGGAATATATTGCTAATTTCATTTTGTGTACGGTGAATCTCTTTACGAAGATTTTTAGTAATTTCACGCAATATCTGCGTTGGAGTCTGCGGAGTGTGCTTTGAACGAGAATGCGTAGAATCAACAA
Organism: Candidatus Gastranaerophilales bacterium; assembly: GCA_028694425.1. Taxonomy (GTDB): domain Bacteria; phylum Cyanobacteriota; class Vampirovibrionia; order Gastranaerophilales; family Gastranaerophilaceae; genus JAQVKX01. The sequence goes on along the minus strand of JAQVKX010000167.1, from coordinate 683 downwards.
TGATTGTTTTGCTTTTGATAATATTATTATCCAAAGCCTGTCGCACCGTTTCGTTTAGAAATTCCTGCAATTCCTCTTCGGTTATACGCAGAGTACGGAATTTTGCAAGTAAAGAAGCGTCAGGTACATCATCCTCAGGGTTAAGTCCTAGAAAGAATTTGAATGCCATATCGGTTTGACAACGTGAAATAACTTCACGGTCTGAAAGATCATAAAGCAGTTTTAAAAACAAAGTTTTAAGTATAAGTTCTGGTTCATAAGCGGGACGTCCAAAATCTATGCAATAACATTTTTCCATTAGTTTATTTACAAAGGAAAAATCAATATTTTCAGCTATTTTGCGAAGCAAATGGTTCTGTGGAATAACCATATCATATATGCCAGTGAAAGATGAAAATTTTAGTTGTTTATTCAAATTAAGCACTTGAAAACCTCCAATATTTTATAGATATATTATATCATGAAATGTAGTAAATTCATAGCTTTCAAGGACTTATTCTATAATATTTTGTATTTATTTTCCGTTTGCATTGTCGAGGACTTTTTCAGCAGCTTCTGCCCACGCCATAGGGAGGAGATGTCACAGCACACTGCGCATGGGCTCCGTCCATAAGACGTGCAAAATCCTGCTCCGATGTAGAATCGCCGCAAAGCAGGCGGTGATTTCCCAAAATCCATATATC
>JAQVKX010000014.1 GCA_028694425.1 Candidatus Gastranaerophilales bacterium | reverse complement strand
TTACTGATGCAAATTTGGAATAATTCGGTTCTGTTACGATAGACGAAACTCTTATAAATGCGGCTAATTTTAAAGAATGGCAGAAGGTTGAAATATTAAATATAAACAACAGAGAAAGATTTCAGACTTATGTTATAAAAGGCGAAGCCGGAAGCGGTGAAATTTGCATTAACGGTGCTGCCGCAAGAAAAGCCCAAAAAGGCGACAAGATTATAATTGTTGCTTACGCCCAATTCCATCAGGAGGAACTTAAAGAGTTCAAGCCGACAATTGTTATCGTGGATGAAAAAAATAAAATTATACATTGATAATTAAATAAAGGGTAGACCCTATTTACTCCCAATCTTTTTGAACGACTTAAAATCGTACAGCAAAAAGAAAGGAGGTGATGAAATGTGTTGATAAACCAAAAAGAACTAATAATAATCTTAGCGATTTTATTAGCTCTTTTATCTCACTAAGGGTTTTAAAGAGAGGAGTGCAATCCTCTCGCCCTTTTTTTATTATAAATCATTTTAGAAAAAAATCAAGAGTATAAAATGAAAAGAAAGGGGAAATAAGTAAACAGTAAATAGTAAATAGTAAATAGAGTTTTCTATTCACCATTCACTATTCACTATTCACCTATATGAAGTACGTACCTCTACATTTACATAGTGAATATTCTTTGTTGGATGGAGCAATTAGACTGAAAGACTTGTGTAAATTCGCCAAAGAAAATGATATGCCTGCCGTTGCGGTTACTGACCACGGTGTAATGTATGGTGCAATAGACTTTTACAGAACGGCAAAAGAAATCGGAGTAAAACCCCTTATCGGATGCGAATTTTATGTTTATGACGGGGAATTATCCGAGAAAAACTCCGCTAAAACCCACCTTAATCACCTTGTTTTAATCGCAAAAGACAAACAAGGTTACGCTAATTTGGTTAAATTGGTTTCTATTTCCCATTGTGAAGGATTTTATTATAAACCCAGAGTGAATTTTGACCTCATAAAGCAGTATTCGCAAGGTTTAGTTTGTCTTTCTGCTTGTGTCCACGGTGAAATTGCAGATTTAATTTTGCAAAAGGAGCTTAAAAAGGCACAAGAAACTGCAAAAAAATACAAAGAATTGTTCAAGGATGATTACTACATTGAACTTCAAGACCACGGGCTTGATAGCCAAAAACGCTCAAACCCTGATTTGATTAATATTGCTAAAGAACTTGATATTAAACTTGTAATTACAAACGACTCGCATTATCTTAAAAAAGAAGATGCAGACTGGCATGACACGCTTTTATGCTTACAAACCAATGCACTTAAGACGGATGAGAACAGATTTCATTTTCCAAACAACGAATTTTATCTAAAAACCGTCTCCGAGCTTCGTGATGCTTTTAAGTGGCTTGATGCTGAAATATTTGAACAAGCAATCGGCAATACTGTTGAAATCGCAGAAAAGTGCCACCTTATAATAGAAATGGGCAAAAATTTAATGCCGGATTATGAAGTTCCCAAAGGCCATACGGTTGAAAGCTATCTGGAATTAAAAGTCAGAGAAGGCTTAAAGAAAAAATACAAAGAAATTATTCCCGAAATAGAAGAACGTGTAAAATATGAACTTCGTGTAATTGAGCAGATGGGATTTGCCGCATATTTTTTAATTACCTGGGATTTTATAAATTTTGCGAAAGAAAACGGTATTCCTGTCGGACCGGGGAGAGGTTCGGCAGCCGGAAGTATTGTTGCTTATGCACTTAACATAACCGAATTAGACCCGATACGGCATAATCTTTTATTCGAAAGGTTTTTAAATCCGGAGAGAATAAGCATGCCTGATGTGGATATTGATTTTTGTATCGAAAGACGTTCCGAAGTTATAGATTACGTTGCTAAAAAATACGGTGCGGACAAAGTTTGCCAAATAGTAACTTTCGGTACTTTTGCTGCAAAAGCTGCATTAAAAGGTGTTGCCAGAGTATTTAACATCCCTTTTGCAGAAAGTAACAAATTGTCTTCATTAATTCCGTCTTATCCGGGAGCCAGAATTGATGATGCACTTCTGAAAGGAATGGAGTTAAAACAGCTTTATGATTCCAACTCTGAAATGAAAAAACTTGTCGATATGGCAAAATCTATCGAAGGAATTAAAAACAATATCGGGATGCACGCTGCAGGTGTCATAATTTCCAAAAAGCCTCTGAATGAAATCGTTCCCGTTCAGCCTTCAAAAGAAGGAATAATAATAACCGAATATCCGATGGCAGACTTGGAAAAGCTCGGACTTTTAAAAATGGACTTTTTGGGTCTAAGAAACCTCACTATTATTGATAAAACCTTAAAAATGGTTAAGAAAAGACATGAAATAGACATAGATATAAATCAAATTCCTTTAGATGACAAAAAAACTTATAAAATGCTAACCAAAGGTGAGACTTCCGGTGTTTTCCAGCTTGAATCTTCAGGTATGAGAAAATTGGTAAGAGAATTAAAACATAGTGTGTTTGAAGATCTAGGTGCATTGGTTGCACTTTTCAGACCCGGACCTTTGGAATCAGGTATGGTTGAGGATTTTGTCGAAAGAAAACACGGACGACAAACAATCACATACGCACATCCGAGCCTCGAACCGATTTTGAAAGATACTTACGGAACAATTGTTTATCAGGAACAGATTATGCAAATTTTTCAAACATTGGCGGGTTATTCACTCGGACAAGCGGATATGGTTCGCCGTATGATGGGAAAAAAGAAGCTTAAAGAAATGGCAAAGCAAAAGGATTTGTTTATTGAAGGTGCTTGGAAAAACGGTATGAAATCACAAGCAGCGGCAGAACTTTTCGAACAAATAGAAAAATTTGCAGAATACTGTTTTAATCGTGCCCATTCTGCGGCTTATGCTTTTGTGGCGTATCAAACAGCTTATCTTAAGGCTCATTATACCGTTGAATATCTCTCTGCACTTCTATCAAGTGTTGCGAGCGATCAGGATAAAACGCAGGATTACATTGAAGAAGCCCTCAAGTACGGTATAAAAGTTTTACCGCCGGACATAAACAAATCTTATGCAGAATTTACACCTGATGAAAACAACATCAGATTTGGGCTGGCTTCGGTAAAGCAAGTCGGCGAAATAGTTGTAGAGGCAATCATTAAAGAACGTGAAGCAAACGGTGATTTTGAATCTATCTATGACTTTTGCAAACGTGTTGATTCTAAGTGTTCCAACAAAAGAGTTATGGAAGGCTTAATCAAAGCGGGAGCTTTCTCAAATATTGAAAAAAGTCGTAAGCAGTTGCTAGAAAACCTTGAATTGATTGTTTCAACTGCAAACAGAGAAACTCAATCCAGAGATTTAGGTCAATGCAGCTTATTTGACGGGATAGAAGATTGTAACGCTCCTCAGTTTAATCTTGCAGGAAGCGATGAAGAGTTTGACGACAAACAAATTCAATCTTTTGAAAAAGAATTTCTCGGATTTTATGTAACAAGCCATCCTTTATCCAGTATCAGAGACAAATTACCGTTTTTGATGACACACAAAATCTCTGAATTATCTGAAATACCTGAAGGAAAAATGGTTACAATCTGTGGATTAATTACTTCCATCAAACAAATTCCGACTAAAAAAGACCCGACAAAATTCATTAAATTTGTTACTGTTGAAGACTTAAGCGGAAAAATAGAAGTGGTTTGTTTCAGCCGAAAATTGGCTGAATTTGATACATTCCTGCAGCCTGAGCAAAAAGTTATAATCTCAGGAAAAGTTTCAAGAAGAGACGAAGCAAGCTTAAGCTTAATTTTGGAAAATGCAAAACTCGTAGAAAATTCAAACATTTTGACTTTGGAACTTTTGGAAGAGATTACATATGAGGAACTTGTTGCACTGAAAGATATTTTAGTTCAGCATACAGGTTCAGACCCTGTCATAATAAAGGTTTCATCTGAAGGCGAGCCTGTTAAAATAATATCCTCATCAATTTTTTGGGTAAATTCATCAAACGAACTTGTTAATTCAATTAAAAAGAACTTTCCCAAAAAAGTCGCTGTAAACATAAAATCTTTGGATAATTAAATAAAAAAGAAAGAGCATTTAAATGCTCTTTCTTTTACTACTATTTCCTATCCTACCCTTCCACGTATTCACGCAACCTTTTGCTGCGGTTAGGGTGTCTTAATTTTCTTAATGCTTTTGCTTCGATTTGTCTGATACGTTCACGGGTTACGCCGAAAAGCTGTCCGACTTCTTCTAAAGTGCGTTGACGTCCGTCGTCCATACCGAAACGTAATCTTAAAACATCTCTCTCACGTGGAGAAAGTGTACATAAAACATCGGCAAGGTCTTCCCTTAAAAGTTCCGATGCAACGGTCTTAACGGGTGCATCAGCTTCTTTATCTTCAATAAAGTCACCAAGACGCGAATCTTCTTCTTTTCCGATAGGAGTTTCCAAAGACAAAGGTTCTTGGGCGATTTTAATAATTTCACGTAATTTCGGAATACTTACATTCATTTCAATCGCCAATTCGTCTTCAGTCGGCTTTCTTGAAAGCTCTTGGGCAAGTCTTCTGGTAATCTTTTTAAGTTTATTAATGGTTTCAACCATGTGAACAGGTATTCTTATTGTTCTTGCCTGATCGGCGATTGCCCTTGTAATTGCTTGTCTAATCCACCATGTAGCATAAGTTGAAAACTTAAAGCCTCTTTCATGGTCAAATTTTTCGGCTGCTCTGATAAGCCCCAGATTTCCTTCCTGAATAAGGTCTAAAAAAAGCATGCCGCGTCCTACATATTTTTTTGCAATACTCACAACAAGTCTCAAATTTGCTTGTACAAGTTTTCTTTTTGCTATTGCACCGGGGGTTCCGCCTTGAATTATCTTTCTTGCAAGTTCAATTTCTTCGTTTGCGGAAAGAAGTTTAATCCTTCCGATTTCTCTTAAGTATAATCTTACAGGGTCGTCTACCGCAATTCCTTTTGGTAATTCAAAATCTGTGGGGCTGATATCTACATCCGTATTATCTATTATAAAAATGTCATCCAAGCTTTTACCGATTTTAGCTGACGAAACAATATCTTCTATGTTATCAGTGCCAAGTTCCATGTGAATATATGAGGTATTTATATCCTGTACCAGAACTTCGTCGTCCTTTTCGTCTACATCTAATAAGTCTAAGGTTTCGTCTTCCTCAAATATACTCACGATTGAAGTACCATGTTGTCTTTTTTTGTTCATTAATTAATCTCCGATCACTATACTGTTTATCTTATCTCTGAGCTGCATTTGTATTTTTAGTGCTTCATTGTCGTCATTATTTACATCTTGATATATTTTTCGCATTTCTGTTTTTTCAAAGTCAAGAAGGCAGTTATTAATTTTGTTAATGTTTTCATCAATAACTAACATAAAGTCCTTTTTAGATAATTTATTAAATGTCTCTGATATGCATATTAAGTCGGTTATAATTGCCTTCAATTCTTCATCTTGTGCAAAATTGACATACAATTGTTCAGTCAATGCTTTTACATTATTTACGCTACATATTAATTTGTCAATTGTATTTTTAACAATTATTAATTTTTCATTACTAAATTGGACTTTACTTAAAATTTCATTTAACTCTTTATATGAGAAATGGCTTTCATTTATTAAAAAAAGGCTCAATAAATTTTTTTGTGCTTTTTCTAAGATATTTGAAGAATTTGTTACAATTGCCTTAACATTATCTGACTTTAATTCATCTAATACATCATCAAAACGGTTGATTTCGGATAACATGGCTCCTTCATCAATATTAAGTGTAGAAGCTACCATTTTTACGTATTCGGTGCGAATAATCTTATTTTGAATTTCTGCCAAAATAGGAATAATTTCTTTGACCAGTTTCATTTTTTCATTAGGTGTTTTAGCTTCATTCCTTTGTTTTAGGGCCTCATTTATCTGGAAATCAATTAAAAGCGGAGCATGCTCAAGGTGTTTAAAATAAGCCTCGGCACCTGCCGTTCTTATAAATTCGTCAGGGTCTTTGCCTTCAGGCGGTGTTATAACTCGAATTTCGCATGCATATTTATCATTATTTGTGTTCGAGTAATTTTCATCGAATTGTTTTATGTTACCAAGCCCCGTAAATGCTTCTTTAATTATTTCAGCCCCGCGGCTTGTTGCCTTAATACCTGCAGAATCGGTGTCGAAGGCAAGATAAATCTTTCTGGACTTGGAATATCTGGAAATTAATTTTATGTGCTCAGGAGTTAAAGAAGTTCCGCATGACGCAACACAGTTTTCAATCCCATTAGCTTGTGCGGATATAACATCAAAATATCCTTCCATAATTATTATGCTGTCAGACTGCTTAATGCTTTCTTTTGCAAAATAAAGTCCGTATAAAATCTTACTCTTATTGTAAATTAAGGAGTCGGAAGAGTTAAGGTATTTAGGGTTTTGACCTTCTTCAACCGCACGTGCACCGAAAGCTACAATGTCGCCGTTTTCATCGTGAATAGGAATTGCAATTCTATTCCTGAAACGGTCAATATAATCTCCTTTTTGTGTTTTTAAAACCAATCCCGCTTTTTCCAGAATTTCGTCTGTGAATTGTTCTTTTAGTGAATTATAAAGGTGGCTTGGCTCTTTATTTGCAAATCCGAGCATGTAGCGTTTAATTATTTTTTCATCAATTCCACGGTTACTCAAATAAGAAACGGCTTGTTCGCCGTCCGCTGTGGCAAAAAGCGAATGCTGATAAAACTCTGCCGCTTTGTAACAGGCTTTAATCATTTGTTCACGGACGTCTTTATTTTTAACTCCCGAGAAAGTATTGGGTAGTTCAAGCCCGAATTCACTTGCAAGCTCTTTTATAAGCTCAGCAAAAGTAATCCCGCGGGTTTTGATAAGATAACTGAGGGCATCTCCGCCTTCTCCGCAGCCGAAGCATTTAAAAATGCCTTTTGCGGGATTCACAGAAAAGGATGGGGTTTTTTCCTTATGAAAAGGACATAATCCCCAATAATTTCCGCCGGACTTCTTTAAGATGACGTCTTTTGAAACGACATCCAAAATATCCAGCCTATCTTTTATTTGCGAAACAACATCCTCAAACGTTACGTTACTCATAAATTAACCCCTGTTCTAACATTGTACCATCAATAAGTTTTTCTGTAAAAATTTACTGTTTAGGTAGTTGAATAGAAACCGGAATTCCTTCAGGTGTAAATATTACTGAAAAAGAAGGGTCTTCTCCGTTAGCATGCAAAATTTTAACTTCACTGACAAAGGGTCCTTCTTTACCACCTGATATTACTAAAGCTACCGGATTATCAGGGTATAGTTTTACATCCTCGTTTCCTTGTAATATTGCTTCAACTGATTTGGCTACTCTGCGTGATAAGCAAGAGAAAGTATCCAGTTTAATTTCCATTATTTTACCGGGTTTTAATGCTAATGCTCTTTCCAGATATTCAGCTTTGTCAGGGGTATTTAATCCCTTCAATGTTTTTTCAAGGACTCTTTTAGACGCTACAACAGGATTTAAAATTACTTTCGCAGGTGGTTTACTCTCCACAAAACTTGCCACTCTTTCTAATAATGTCATAAGAATTACCCCTAAACGACTATTTGCAATTAGAACATCACCCAATTGGGAAGTAGCACTGCTTCCAAATGAGGTTGTATTGTGTCTTAAATCTTTGGATTTATTTTGTGTCGGATAAAAATGCTTCACGTTGTTAATTGCTTTTATCATTATATCAACTCCATTGTCTACAAACTACTTTTCATTATATATTAAAAGCACTGAATATTTTTTTTGCTAAAATAAGACCAAAAAACCTTTAATATTTACAATTATTAATATTTAAGCTTTTTACGCAATTTAGAGACAGAAAATTTTTTTATATATATGTAGGTAGTTTTTTAGTGTGAAAGTAAAATAATGTCTTTTAAGGAAAATTCTGAAAAAGCTTGTGTGAAGTTCTTTTTCGATACTCCGATAACCAATGAAAGTTCTCTGAAGTGTTACGGGGATGTTGATAATGCCGATTATTCAGGATTTGACACACATTTGAACAAATACTTAAATGAAAAAGCCATTTCCGAAATGATTAAAATTAATTCGGAAGTCACTAAGATTTTAAACAAATTTAAAATTGCGGTTAAAGTAAATATGGGAATTTTAGCTGATTTAGTTAAAAATCATCTGCCGCAAACGAAGGAAGTGGCTATAGGTGTTGCTGACCATTTACCGCAAGACTTTCAGCCTGAAATTAATCGCAAAGCTTTAGCTGAAGCTACAGGCTTACACGATGTCGCAAAAGTTCTTATCCCGGAAGATATTCTTAATAAAAAAGGTTCTTTAAATCATAAAGAGCGTAAAATAATGGAAGAACATGCAAGTTTAAGCTATGAAATGCTTAAAACAACTGATTTAGATAAGGATACATTACATTTAATAAAACATCACCATAATGTCTCTATCCAAGACATTAATCTGCAAATTCTCTTAATTGCTGATTGTTATTCGGCATTGAGGGAAAAACGCTCTTACAAAGAGGCAATGAGCAAAGAACAGGCATTGGACATAATTAAAGAAGATACTAAAAAAGGGAAATATCATCCTTATGTTTATAAAGCACTTGTAAACTACGCAAATGCGAAAGAGCAACTAGCAAAGTTCAACTCGCAAAGGCAAGCCTTCAACCTCAAATCTGCAAACAGCTTCAGTGCCTAAATCTTCAAATGCGATTAGTTCTTTCTTTTTAAATTTTTCCGATAAATAACACGCAATTCCGCCGATAACGGTAAAATAAACTCCGCCGGTTTGTTTTATTGCTTTTTTGACTTCCTCGCTGCGTTCACCTTTGCCGATTGTAGCTATAACTCCGTTTTTATAAAGTATTGGAGCAAATTTATCCATGCGAGCCGACGTAGTAGGTCCTATTGACCCGACAATACAAGGTTCTTGACACGGACAAGGACCTGCATAAAATATTACTTTATCCTTAAGATCAAACGGTAATTTTTCGCCTTTTTGAAGCATTTCGACAATTCTTTTATGTGCAGCATCTCGAGCTGTATAAATTTCACCCGACAAAAGAACATTTTGACCTTGTTTGAATTGGATTTGTTTTATTTCAGAAGTCTTTACTTTAACAGTAGGTTGGGCTTTCAGCCCAACATTACTTTTTGCTTTTTTGTTTTTTGTGGTGCATAAATGCACCCTACCTGTTCTATCAATAATGTTCTTCGCATGTCGGCTGCTGTGGCAGTTAACCGTAACCGCAACAGGCATACAGGCAATATGTGTAAAACCCGTAAGGATTTTAACGTCTAACGCCGTTGAGGTGCCGCCGAGTCCGGCGGTGCCGATATTCAATTTATTTACCGCGTTTTTAATTTTTTGTGCAAGATTTTCGTGATTTTCATCAATATTTTCATCTAAAAGTAATGCCTTTTTCGACAAAATCCCGGCACATTCAATTGTTCCGCCGATACCTATTCCTATAAAGTACGGAGGGCAGCCTTTTGAACCCGCTTTTTTTACAACCGATACGGCAAATTCAAGAATTTCCTCTTCTGATGCCGTAGGAGAAAGCATTTGGGCTGCAGATACATTCTCAGAGCCGGCTCCTTTTATCAAAAGTTCTATTTCAATATCATCTGAGTTTGTAATTTCCGTATAAATCACGCAAGGTGTGTTTGTCTGCGTGTTTGTACGGTCAAAAAGAGCATTTTTTACAGTCGATTTCCTGAAGAAATTCTCTTCATAAGCTTTTTTAACACCTTCATTAATTGCATCATAAGTATTTTCGGGAAAACATTTTCCTTTTAAAAATACCAAAACTTGCCCTGTATCTTGACACAGAGGCATTTTCTTTTCACAAGCCATTTGTGCATTCTGCAAAATTAATCCCAATGCTTGTTTGGCATCAGAATTTTTTTCCGAATTATAAGCATTTAAGATTTTTGTAAAAACATCATCGGGCAAAGTTGTATTTGCCTGAACACACAAATCATAAACTACTTTTTTAATTGTTTTAACATCAATCATAGAATGATTTTAAAACAATTGGTTTAAATAGTAAATAGTGAATGGCAAATAAGAAATAGAAGACAAGATGCGTAGATGCGTGGAGGCGTGGAGTAAAATACTAAAAACCTTTCAGCTATTCAGTCTTTCAACTTTTTACTTATAAACTAAAGCTTTTTCCATTTAAAAACTACGCATCTACGCATCTTGTCTTCTTGTCATCTTTCTAATTCTTTCCCCTTTTCTCTTTACTAAGCTTCGGTTTCTACCGTTGTATCAGAAGAATAAGATGCAATTAAATTAGTAAGAGCACCGATTAAATCACTGTCTGAATCTGTTTCATCAAGCGGATTAGAAACCAATTCACTTAAATAAGAAGTCAAGTCTTCTTTGGTTACTTCGTCTCTGCTGTCTAAATCAAGGTAATCGACCAGATAATCATAGATAGCATCTACGACAGAAGTTTCAGAATCTCCTATTTCCGTTACTTCAAAATTGCCGGTTAAAGTTGCAATTAAAAGAGGTGCGTATTTTTGCATTTCCTCAAAGGTTATCTCGTCATCACCGCCTGAGATATTATCCCAGTTATCCTGAATGCGTATTAATGCACTCAACTTTTTGCTGTCTACATCAATTATACCACTTTCTGCTTTATCAATGTAGTTATTTAATTGCCCTTTTGTAATGGTTTTTCCGTCACCGCCAAGCTCATAAGAAAGACGTTTAAAAACTTCTTCTAAATCTAATTCATCTTTTCCTACGTATGCCATATAGGTTTGGAGAAAACCTGCACTCATGTTGTATATTTTGGTCATGTGAAATCTTTCCTCTATGCTGATTTATACTATCCCTAACTTTCTTATTTTAACTCCTTTTTATTTGCGATTCAAGACCTATTCTTTAAAATCAGGCAATTTCTTTACAAATTCCGGAGTATCGGGAAGCTGTTTTTGCGGTGGAGAATACTGTTCATGATTAATTTGATTAACTTTTGGTCTTGAAAGCCACTTGAAAGATTTTACGGAAGTTTGTTTACGTATATCTCCATCAATAACAACTTTAAATTCTTTTGTTTTAAAATCCGTTTTTAAAGTCAATTCAGGTATTTCGGATGTATTTTCGTAAACAGGACTTGTTGTAAACTGGTTTATAATATGAACAGTAACATCTCCGAATGTCGGTATGGAAGAAACAGCTTTGTCCATTGAAAATTCTCCGATAGGTCCCAGAACACTTACAACATCATCCGAAATCCTCCCAAGCATTATCAAACTTGCCGTGTTATCGGGAATATAATATCTGCCTGTGATATACAAACTCATTGATGGACCGGCTGTCTTAATCCACTCAATATTGGCTCTGCCGTTAGAAAAAGTCATCTTGCCCTTTATATATTTGTAAACTCCTGTATCTTTTGCACTGACTGCTTTGGCAATTACATTTAAAGTCGCCCTGAATACATTATTTGAAACAATATTTTGTGCGTAAATCAGGTGTTCAAGCTGCCCCAACATACCCATTTGTCCGTTGGATATGAGGAAATTATTATACCCGCGAAGACTTAAGATTAATTCCTTACCGGAAAATCCTTTCATTGAAACATCCCCGTCAAAGTCAAGTTTTCCGTTAATATCGTCATCCCTTCCCGAAAGTCCCGTTAATGTTTGATTTGTGCTTAATCCGCGTCCTTGCAGCTTTAAGAAAATTTTACTGTTTTGCAGGTCATATTTTATATCCCCTGCAATTTTCCCTAAATATGCATCCGCATGTAAATTACCAAGTTCCAAAACGTTTTTCTTTAAAGCTATATCTGAACTTATATTATTTGAAACCAGCCCACCGGTTCTAAAATTTTGAACGGTACTTTTACCGTTTATAATTGTTAAATTAATTGGTGAACTTTGTCCAAGTTTCTTATAAATCGGAATTAAGTAATTTAAATCAATGTTTTTAGCGTTAAAATTAACATTTTTAACTACAATTCCTTTAGAAAAACCTTTATCGATTTGTGCATCAAAAGCCGCCTGCGAGGTCACCGCCTGAAGATGCGGACAGTTAACAATTATTTTTTCACCGAATCTTATTGTAAAATTCTTTATATAAGTTGAAACAGAAGGAATACTAACGGCAGGAATATCTATTTCACCGCTTATTTGGGGATTATTTATGTCTCCGTTAAGAGTTACGGTACCTTTTAGAATAGCATTTGACCCTTGATAGCCTTTTAAAGGTACTGAAATCTGGTTAGGAATACTTATGCTTACGTTGTTTAATTTTGGTGTCGAATTTATGTTTGACACTATGCCCGTCAATTCGGTTTTAATATCATTTACGTAAAGAAAAGTCTTTTGAATTGACAAATTTTTATCATCAAAATTAAGATTAATTTTTGGAATAGCAATAATATTCATATTATCCGGATAAATCTTTATTTCAGAAATTTGTGCTGTGCCGGTATTAATATTTTTGCCGGAATTAACCGTTATTTTTGTCAGTTTAACTTGTATTTTATTTAATTTATTTTTGAGGTTAATATTGTCAAGAATAATGTTAATTTTAGGTGTGGTTTTATCCAAATGCCCTACCAGAGAAGCTTTTAATGTAACCAATCCGGAAATATCATTTTGATTTAAGATATCTTGCTTGCCTAAAGCCGACAAAACGCTTTTTAATTGGAGATTATCTGCAGAGACAGAAATATTCGCATTTGCGTTTTTATCAATATTTCCTTTTATGTTAATCGGCTGTCCGTTAAGTTTTGCTTTTGCATTGTTTATTTGAACAAAACTTTGTGAAAAATCAACATCTGCATTCAACGAACTCAGGGAAAGCTTATTATTAAATATAATGGCATCCTTAATTTTTAAATACCCGTTTGATTTAACCTTTTTAAAATCGCTTTTTATACTAAAATCAGCTTTCAATAAACCGTTTGCATTAATATTTTTAAATTTTTCAAGCCCCAAGGTTTTCGACATTGCTTTTGTTATCAAAAGTATGTCTTTAATGTTTATTTCATCGCTTTTTACTTGTAAATCAACGAATTTATCCTTACCTGTCTTGAGAATTCCGCTCACAATCGCTTTGGATTTATTGTCAACATGAAGACTTGAATTTATATTTGCCTTATCGCCTTTAAAATTCAATTTCAAACTGCTTTGAGGGTAGGTTTTGTTGCCGACTGTAAAAAACAACTTGTCTATATTTAAAAATCCGTTGATATTTTCTTTTTTAACAGCCAAATCTGCTTTGATGTCAGCATTTATGTTGTATTTGTATAAATCTTCAAGCACTGTAATAATATCTGTTTTATGCTTCTTTGCTTCGGGAAAAACTTCCGATAAAACGGAAAAATCATAAGAAATCTGTTTTCTTTCTTTTAAAATCAATTGTCCTTTGGTTTTTATCTTGATTTTTTCATTTAAAATAAAATCGGAAATTTTTAAGTCTGAACCTTTTATTGAATATTTGTCCGGACCATTAATAAAAGATATTCGGTATGTTTTTATATTGAGGGAATTGCCAAAAGTGAAGCGTGAAGAGTGAAGCGTGAAGGGAAATTTTCCATTTTCCATTTTCCATTTTTCATTCATTTCAATATTTGCCAAAACCTTGTCGGCACTGACTTTATTAACCTTTATTTTTCCTAAGAACAAATTCCAAAGTGATAAATCTACTTCCAAGTTGTTTATTTGGGCAAATTTTTCACCTTCGGGGTATTTAAAATCGGCTTTTTTGATTAAAGCCCCAACTGAATTCCATGCCGATTTAATTTTTAAACCTTCCAAATCAACATTCAAGCCTGTATTGTCTTGGACTGCTTTTTCAATTTGAGGTTCATATTTGTTCAAATCAACAGCGTAAGGCAGCACAAACAAAAACGCCAAATACCCTGCCACAAGCAGGATTAAAACACTTATTCCAACTATTTTTATTATTTTTTTCATAAATATTGTTTTAAAGTCGATTAATCAAGTGGGCAGTGAATAAAAATTTCCCTATTCACTTTTCACCTTATCTTACCAAGAATAAACTTACTTTAAAATATGTTTAAAGTTTTTGTGATAAAATAAAAAAAGTTAAGAAAAAGAGGCAAAAAATGAAGATTGAAGCAAAAAATTTGATAAAAATATACGGCGACAGAAGCGTTGTGAATGATGTGTCATTTGAAATGAACAAAGGCGAAGTTGTCTGCCTTCTGGGACCCAACGGTGCCGGTAAAACAACCACATTCTATATGGTTGTCGGCTTGGTAAAACCAAACGGCGGCAAGGTTTTCTTAAATGACAAGGATATTTCAACCCAACCTATGAACGTAAGAGCAAAAGCCGGTATAGGCTATTTGCCACAGGAAGCTTCTATTTTCAGGAAACTAAGCGTTCAGGATAATATTAAGCTTGTTCTTGAAATGAATGATAAACTTACGGTGAATGAAAAAAATAAAAAACTGGAAGAACTGCTAATAGAATTTGGTATAGCAAAACTAAGAGAAGAATCTGCGGTATCACTTTCAGGCGGGGAAAGAAGAAGGGTCGAACTTGCAAGAGCACTGGCTGCAAGTCCTGATTTCATATTGCTTGATGAGCCATTTACAGGGATTGACCCGATTGCAATAGGGGAAATTAAAGAAAACATACGTAAACTTTCCGACGACAAAGGGTTAGGTGTATTAATCACGGATCACAACCCGAAAGCAACACTTTCCATTACAGACAGGGCATATGTAATCTTTGACGGAAAAATTAAAATCCACGGAAAAAGCAGAGAGGTCGCAAGAGATCCTATCGCAAAAGAGTTTTATTTAGGAAAGGATTTTGCACTTTAATGAAAGTACTTTCAAAAATAAAATTATATGATAAATACATTTTTGAACAAGTTTCAATGGCGACTTTGGTTGCGATTTTGCTTTTTGTCGTAATCTGGATTGCACCTGAAATGCTTTTAAATACAATAAGAAAAGCTCTGGAAGGTGCTTATTCCATTAAAACGGCTATTTTGGTTATTTTTTATGAACTGCCGAATATACATGGGAAAGCACTCCCAGTAGGGCTTTTACTCGGGTCTTTATTTACATTTGATAAATTAAGTAAGGACTTTGAACTCACCATATTCAGGGTTGCAGGGCTTTCTTTTTGGAGGATTATGGCTCCTGTGCTGGTTTTGAGTATATTTGTAACAATTATTTGTTTTGTAACCTGCGATAAGTTAATTCCTTTTGCATCCGAAAAACTGGTTAATATAAGAAGAGAATACAGTCCTTCACAGTATATTTATACCCAGAAAAATAAACAAGGACAACCGACTTTGGCGGTTGTTGTTTCAAGATTCAATTACAGCAATATCGCAAATGTTGTGGTTTTAGATTTTTCAAGTAATAAATATTCGGATTTACACGCCCTTTCAAATATTTATGTTGCCAAAAGGGCTGACCACTACGATGATAAATGGACTTTGCATAATGTAACAGAGTATAAAATTTCCGACGACGGGATTTTTGAAGAAATCGACGATATTAAAACAATGGATATTCTACAAGGGGATGCCGCAAAAAATGCTTATAAATTAATGATTTATTCCTTAAAAAGAGACAGGGAAATAGATAATAAAGATTTATGGAGTTATATCAGACTTTTGAAAAAAGAAGGTTTACAGGAAGAGTATCGTTTTATGCTGAATAAATATTTTCAGCGTTTTACTCAGCCGCTTGTTTGTATATTACTTGCGATAATGGGTTGCCTGTTGGGCTTTAGCAAACCGAGAGAACAGCGTTTAATCGGCTTTACAATCGCAATAGGTGCCATTTTCCTTTATTATATTACCCTTCCGTTTTTTGATTTGCTTGCGGAAAAAGGTGTTCTGCACCCGTTTATCACCTCAACATTCCCGCCAATAGCTTTTTTAACCGCTATTTGGGCTTTCTATAAATCGAAAGATTTGTAAATAAATTTATGCAGCAGGCTGCTGCACATTTTGAAAAGGATGTGTAAAATGAAAAAAATTTTAATTTTAATCTGTTTAATATCAGCTCTTGCTTCAGCAGTTTTTGCGTTTGGCGATCCGTTGGAGATTAAATATAATAACGGAATTTATCATATTGTCATCGACGGTAAAAACACAGGAAAAAGAATTAAATTTGTTTCAAGCGAAAAACTTGTAACCAACAAAGAAGCACATTTATCTTCGGGTTCGACATTAACTCTTAATGCCGGATATTTTGACCCGAATAACAAAAAAACAATTTCTTATATTGTAACTGATAGAAATACTGCGGCAGACCCTTTATTTAATGAGAATTTGTTAATGAATTCAATTTTACGACAAAACATTGATAAAATAGTTAACAGAACGGAATTTCGGGTTGTTGAATGCAGCGGGAAATATCATTATGAAATAGTTCCGCACAAAACCCCCGTTGAATTTGCATGTTCAATTGAAACTTCGGCTCAAGGCGGTCCGATGCTTTTGCCTGAACTGAAGCTGGAAGAAGAATTTTTTGTAGTAAAAGATTGCGACGGTAAAGTTATCCGAGAATCCGCATCAGTACTCCAAAAAACAGCGAGAACAATTATCGGACTGAAAGGAGATGAAATCCATATTTTAATAATTACAAATAAAAACCCGAAAACAATTTGTGAAGCCCGTGATTTATGCAAAGATTTGGGGCTTGACCGTGCAATGGCTTTTGACGGCGGGAGTTCAACGTCTTTAAATTACAAAAAAGATATAGAAGTTGTATCAACAAACGATGAGGGCGGAAGAATGCTGAAATCTTTTATGATGTTTAAATAATTAAGTGCCTGTTGTATTTGTAGGTCGGGTATTCTTGCCCGACAACATAAAAAAGGATATTAAGTGCTCGTAGCTCAACGGATAGAGTGTCGGTCTCCGAAGCCGAAGGTTGGGGGTTCAATTCCCCCCGAGCATAGTTTATTAAACAAATGGTAAATAGTAAGTAACAGGTTGAAATGGTTAAGTTTTAAAA
Organism: Candidatus Gastranaerophilales bacterium; assembly: GCA_028694425.1. Lineage (GTDB taxonomy): Bacteria > Cyanobacteriota > Vampirovibrionia > Gastranaerophilales > Gastranaerophilaceae > JAQVKX01. The sequence goes on along the minus strand of JAQVKX010000014.1, from coordinate 3,902 downwards.
TTGAACTGCTTCACCTGATAACTTAAAAAAGAAAGGAGACACCATGGATATTGAAGAAAAGAAACAAAAATTAGAATGGTTACAGACTTTTTTCGTTAAAAGTTTTTGGTTAAGTGTTATTTTACTGATTTTTTCAAGCCTGCTTTGTGCAATTATGCATGATGCTCAGCTTGCCGCAGTCAAAACCATGTTTAACATTGATGAAGAAACATTCAACTGGCTGATTGTTTTGATGCTGGGTATTTGGAAAATCTTAATAGTTCAATTTACCTTAATTCCGGCACTTGTACTCTGGTGCATGAGGCATTGTTGCAAGTGCAAATGTGAATGCAGTAACGAATAACTAAAAAGAACCTCAAGTTTTTGAGGTTCTTTTTTTATTTTTAAACTACTTTAACCGATCGCAACTGTCCTTGGAACCTGTGTATTTTGTTCGGCTATTTTTTTATCAACGCCTTTCGCCCGAAAATGATTTATAATACCGTCAATAATCTTGCCGCCTAATGCTCCTAAAATAGCAAATCCTGCAACAAGAGCTCCTCCTGCTGCTACTTTTTCCAGTGTAGTTATCTGTTCAATAGACCTTCTAGGAATCCTTTCGGCAATCCTATTCCAAAAGTCGTAATAAGCATTAGTATTCTTAAGGCTAATAGCAGTAGTAGCTAATGCAGCATCTGTAGCACCCCATAAGACGGTAAATGTGTTGCTTTTTTTGTACTCATTACCTTCTTTTGTTCTTGCGGTAAAAGGAACCGCTGACGGAGAATTAACACCCATTTTACACAACCTTTCCAATTTTAATAACACATACCTTTATATTATTTTAACCTACAGCAACTGTTCTTGGTTCTTGTTGGTTTTGCTCAACTGCTTTTTTATCTGCCTTTTTTGCCCGAAAATGATTTATAATACTATCACCGACTTTACAAAACAATATAGTTGCAGCTGCAAATGTAAGTGCAAAAGCTGTTCCTGCCCCTATTTTTTGAGCTTTGGTCAAATTTTTTACTTCTCCTGAGTTAATAAATCTGCTAACGTCATCCCAAAAACTCACATCTTTGGTAAAAACAAAAGGGGCCGCTGCTGATGATGACCCTAAGAGACCTGCAACAGCACAATTTGTGTTCATTGGCTTGTACTCATTACCTTCCTTTGTTCTTGCGGTAAAAGGAACCGCTGACGGAGAATTAACACCCATTTTACACAACCTTTCCAATTTTAATAACACATACCTTTATATTTATTTAAAAACATTTTAAACGCTGAAATTGTCATGATTTTCGTAGTTGTAAAGTTATGTTAATAAGAAAGAAGGGAAGTAATTGCTCAGCAGGAATTCAATCCGTCCAAAATTGATGATTTACGATGCTATCCCTCCCCCTTGCGGGGAGGGCGATTTTCAGAACGAGCAGAAGCCTGCGAGTTCTAGAAAATCGGGGTGAGGGTTCAATGTCAATTACTGTGCATATTTCACCCTCCACCTAATTTTTCTAATGCTCATCCTTCGCATTGAGCATCCCTCCTCCACAAGGGAGGAGGGATGCTCAATGCTTATTACTAAAGATTTCAGGTTTATTTAAATCCTGCTAAACTGTTACGAAGGGAAAAGGGAAAAGAATTAGAGAGATGACAAGAAGACAAGATGCTTAGATGCGTAGTTTTTAAATTAAAATTACTTTAGTTTAAAAATGATTTTAACAGTAAATATTAAGCAGAATTCCACGCCTCCACGCATCTACGCATCCACGCCTCTGATAACCTTTCCCTTTTTACCAAAACGCCCTCGGCATAAAGCGTTTATAAATCCAAACATCAATACCTTCATAAGTAAAATCAAAATCAGCAATAAGTTTCTCATCAACGCCAATCGCTCTGATTGGAATGCCTATTTTTTCTGCTGCTTTTTTGGTTAATTCATAACCTCTTATTATATCTTCTTTAGTTGTTTCATCACCGAAATGAGTATTGGACACTATCCCCGAAAATTTTTTCCAAGCACGTTTTTCGCTTCCCAAACTGAATTGATAATATTCTAAAATATTTTCAATTGAAGAAGTTTCAAATTTAGAGGTATTAATAACAAGGTAAATTCTTAAATCTTTTTCTTGATCAATATTATTGACGATATCAAGGATATCAAGACCGGATGCACCGTATCCGACATCAATTACTATATCGCCTTGAGCACTTAAACAATTCATTTGCATAGGAGTGATATAACTTCCTGCTTCGCCAAGCCCAAAATATTCAAGCTGAGTAATAACATCAATACCGTTTTTCTCCAGTTCTCCGGCTAAAGGTCTGAGAGTATAAGCCGGTTCAACCGTATCCAAGTCGACTAATGTAATTTTTTTATGTTGGACGGCAAACTGTCTTGCTCTGTTAATTGCCGTTTCTGATTTTCCGCTGGCATAAGCCCCTGCGTAAACCTCCACTGTCCTTGTCATTTGTTTTTCCTTTTTAATGAACTTTTTAATGAATGGTGGGATAGTAATCCCACCCTACGTAGACATCGTAGCAAAAAAATAACATTTTTAATATGATTATTCACAATTTATTATGTTTTTGATAGAATAGTTAAGCACTGTAGGTGGGATTACTATCCCACCAAAATAGTTAGGTGTAATAGTAGGTCGGGCTTTCTAGCCCGACAGCATAGAACAAGGAAAAAAAATGCAAACAAAGTACAAGTCAAACAATTGCGGAGAATTAAATTTAAAAAACATTAACCAAGAAGTAACATTATCAGGCTGGGTCGCTTGCGTAAGGGACTTGGGCGGAATAATTTTTGTGGAATTAAGAGACAGAACCGGCTTATTTCAACTGGTTTCTGACCCTAAAATTAACGCTCAGGTCCACTCGACTTTTGAAAAACTGAAAGATGAATTCGTAATAACCGTTAAGGGTAAAATAACACGCCGTCCGGAGGAAACTTACAATGAAAAGTATGCAACGGGTCAAGTTGAAATGTACCCTTCATCGATTGAAATTCTTTCAGAAGCAAAAACCTTGCCCTTTCAGTTGGATGATGAAAACGTTTCGGAAGATGTAAGGTTAAAATATCGATATTTGGATATAAGACGTGAACAAACCTTGAATAATCTTATTTTACGCCACAAGATTGTAGCTGCTACAAGAAATTTCTTGAACAATCAAGACTTTTTGGAAGTTGAAACACCTGTTTTGATAAATACAACACCTGAGGGTGCAAGGGATTACTTGGTTCCTTCCAGAGTTCATGAAGGCAAGTTTTATGCTCTTCCCCAGTCACCGCAGATTTTTAAGCAATTATTGATGGTTGGCGGCGTTGAAAGATATTATCAAATCGCAAAATGTTTCAGAGATGAGGATTTGAGAGCTGACAGACAGCCGGAATTTACTCAAATCGATTTGGAAATGTCGTTTGTCGAGCAACAGGACGTTATTGAACTTATCGAAGGGCTTTTAAAAGAGGCATTTAAGGCAGCAGATGTCGAAGTTAAGCCGCCTTTTAAGCAAATTACATATAAAGACGCCATGGACAGATTTGGTTCCGACAAACCCGATACACGCTTCGGATTAGAGCTGTTTGATGTAACAGATATTATGGAAGCTTCCACATTTGAAGCATTTAAAAGCGTTATTTCAAGCGGTGGAACTGTAAGAGCAATTAAAATCCCCGGAATTGCAAACTATTCAAGAAAAGATATGGATGATGTGAGAAATCTTGCAATATCTTTCGGTGCAAAAGGTCTTGCTTGGGTAACATATATGGAAGACGGTGAAGTTAAGTCTCCTGTGTTTAAGTTCTTAACCGAAGAACAAATTGCCGAAATCCAAAAACGTGCAGGCGCACAAAAAGGTGATATTGTTTTCTTCGTTGCGGATAAACCCAAGATAGTTTTTGATGTTTTGGGAAGATT
>JAQVKX010000166.1 GCA_028694425.1 Candidatus Gastranaerophilales bacterium | reverse complement strand
CTCGTACCTCGTTTCGAAATTCATCCCTCTCCCCCAAAGGGCGAGGGAGCAAAAGTAGTCGTATATTAATGGCGACATGAAAACTTGTTTTAAATGCTTATTAAAAGAACATGTGTGTGTGTGTGTGTGTGTGCAAACAGTGTGTTTTCGGATTTCATACTTTTCAACTCCCATATTCTTTATTTTCCTTAAGTCTGTAAACTATCTTAAAAGTACTATTTTTTGCTCGATTTGTCAAGTTTTTGAAGCCGGGGAATTTAATAAATGGAAAATTATAACAAGATAAATAAATTTTTTTGCCTTTAATTTTTTACATTTTGTTATATAATGAGTAAGTATCAATTTAATCGGAGGTATTTATGCACATACATGTAAACGGAAGAAATATAGAAATTACAGAAGCTATCAAGACTTATGTTAAGGAAAAAATCGGGAAAGTAACACATCATTACGACCAAATTCAAGCAATAGACGTTATTTTGTCCGTGATTAAAAATCCTGCCGCAACAGGCAAACATATAGCTGAGGTTATTTGTAAATTAACTTCCGGAGCAATTCACTGTGAAGAATCTGCCGAATCCATGTATGCAAGCATTGATTTATTGGCTGATAAACTGGACAGACAAGTTAAAAAGTTTAAGGATAAAACTCTTTCTTCAAAAGACAAATCAGCATCCATAAGAACAGACAAACAACCAAAAACTGAAGCGTCAACTGAAGAAGGTGAAGAAGTGGAAGCTGCAGAAAAGAGTGATTAACGGAAAAAAAGTTGTTGTAATAATGCCGGCATATAATGCCGAAAAAACTTTAAAACAAACTTATGATGAGATTTATCATGACTTTGTTGATAAAGTTATTTTGGTTGACGATAATTCTGTCGACAACACAAAAATTATTTCTAAAGAACTCAACATAAACACCATTGTTCACAGTCAAAACAGGGGTTACGGAGCTAATCAAAAGTCTTGTTATAAAGCTGCCATAAAATCAGGAGCAGACATTATTGTAATGCTTCATCCGGATTATCAATATACCCCGAAATTAATCCCTGCAATGGTTTCAATGATAGCGTTCGGGGAATATGATTCCGTTTTGGCTTCCAGAATGTTGGGTAATTCTGCTTTAAAAGGCGGTATGCCGTTTTATAAATTTGTGGCAAATAAATTTTTAACTTTATTTGAAAACTTGTTTTTAGGTGAAAATTTATCGGAATATCATACCGGTTTTAGAGCTTTCAGTAAAGAAGTTTTAGAAAAACTACCTTTAGCTGATTGCAGTGATGATTTTCTTTTTGACAATGAAATTTTAACCCTGCTTTTTTATTATCATTACAAAATCGGTGAAATTTCTTGCCCGACAAAATATTTTAAAGAAGCATCTTCAATTAACTTTTTACGCTCCTGTAATTACGGGTTAGGGGTTTTGGGGTTGAGTTTAAAATATTTTCTTGCAAAATTCGGTGTTTTTCAATCCAAAATATTTAAAAAAGATGCAAAAAAATTGGACTTAACCGGTGAGCTTGAGTATTTTTATAAAGGTGAAATGTGAATATAAAAGAATTTTGGCAAGAGAAAAAATATTTTTTTGTTCTTTTGATTATTGTTTTATTTGGATTTTTCTTAAGATTAAAGGGGTACTTAATAAACCCGTCTTTTTGGCACGATGAATGCGGTTTGGCTTGGAACATTAAATTTAAAACTTATCCTGAATTGTTCGGTATATTGAACTTTTTACAAGTTACACCGCCCTTGTTTCTTGTTTTAACCAAGCTTTTGACAAAGCTCTTTGGGTTTTCGGAACTTGTTTTCAGGCTTATTCCTTTAGTTTCAGGCTGCTCTTCTATCATTGCTTTCTATTTTCTTGCAAAAAAAGTTTTAAATAAAAATTTAAATATTCTTTTGGCTGTTTTCTTTTTTGCAATAAATTCCAACTTAATCAATTATTCTTTTGAATTTAAACCTTATTCTTTAGATGTTCTTTTAACAATACTTTGTTTGTTGCTTTTTATTAATTTGGATATAAACAAATTAAGCAGGAAAAAAGTCCTTTTTTATGGAATTTTACTTGCAATATTACCGTGGTTTTCGTTTGTCTCCGTATTTATTATTGCCGGGGGACTTTTGTTTAAGGTAATAAGAGTAGGAAACGACAGGGGAAAAATAAATGGAAAATGGAAAATGGAAAATGGAAAATTGCCTATTCACTTATTCCCTTTTCGTAATTTCCTTGCTCTTTCTATTCCTTTAATTATTAGTTTGCTTATTTATGTAAAATTTTATGTCATAGCTAATTACACCGGAACAACAATGCCTCAAGGCTGGCAAAATTACTTCATTAATAATATTGGTCAATTTTTAGAGTTATTGATTGGAAACATTAAATATTTATTTAGTCCTGTAAAATTTGTTTTATTTACTCTTATTTTTATGTTATGGGGTCTTGTTCTTTTATTGAAAGAAAAAAGTCGGTTTCTTTTTATTTCTTTGACAAGTTTTTTGTTGTTAATTTTAGCCTCTTGCTTACATCTTTATCCTTTCGGAGAACGTTTGGTTTTGTTTTTAATCCCTATCTTCTTGTTATTAATGTTTAAACCTCTTGATTTAATATCTTTAAACAATAAATTAAAATCCGGGTTTATTATTCTTTTATTTTTTCTGACCTTTTATCCTCAATTTATTCAAACAAAAGATTTCCTTATTTTTAAACAGGTCGATAGGGAAGAATATGCCCGTGAAATGATGGATTTTATGATGAAAAAAATTGAACCTAATGACATAATTTTTGTTAATAGTCCGTCAGAACCTGAATTTGCTTATTATTATTCGTTTTATAGTAAAAAAAATCAAATTATCCAAGAAAACTTTGAAAATCTGAAAAAATTAAACTATTTAAAAAAACTAAACGGTTTAAAATCCGGTTATTATTGGTTCTATTTGCCGATTGATTATTTAAACATTCCCGTTTTTCCATGGATTGAAGGGTGGGCAAAGGATAAGAACATTATTTTTTATCAAAAAACAGGTAAAAAATATCACGGACTTTTAATGTATGTCCAAATAAAATAAACTTTATTCTTCTTATAATTTCAACTAAAAATTTTCTTGTAAATCGATAAATATAAACAATAAAAAGCAATATAAAAGAAAAAGTTATGAAAAAAAGAAGTTTTTTAGGTTTTGAGTTTTTCTTATAAACATCCCAATACGCTTGAACTTGTAAAGGCAACTGTATTTTTCTCTTTTTCTTGGAAATATAACTTTTTTCATGCAGTCGCCATGAGGTAAGTTCTTCATTAATATAATAAAAATCGTTTTTATATGCCGCATGAATCCAAAGCCACCAATCAAGAAGGGTATCTACAGGGGTATTAAAATCTATGCTTTTTAAAAGCTTTGCTTGAATCATTACGGAGGAAAAAGTTAAAATTTGATTGTTTATATAAAATTTATAAAACATATATTTCGGAAATGTTTTTTTTGCCAGTTTTTTTTGTGTATCGCCAAAATGTTTTGCTCTTTTTGAATTAGGTTCATCATAAATAATAAAATCAACCTTATTATAAATAAGTTTTACTTTGGGGTATTTTTCAATAATTTTAAATTTTTTTAATAAGTTATCCGGAGCAAAGATATCATCACTTTCCAAAAAAGCAATCCAATCTCCTGTTGCATTATTAACTCCAAGTAAAAGAGCTTCTTTAAGACCTTTGTTCTGTGGTTGTTGAAAAAGTTTTATTCTTTTGTCTTTTTCACAATAAGATTTGATAATTTCAACCGAATTATCTGAGCTTCCGTCATCTACTATTATTAATTCCCAATCAGTATGAATTTGATTAATTATTGAATTAATCGCTTCTTCAATATATTGAGCATAATTATAACTTGTTGTAATAATCGATATTTTCATAAAGTTATTTTATCACAAGGGTTTTTAGGTAACAAATCAGATAAACCGTTTCTATGTCGTTGCGAAAAGCTACTCCCAAGAAACGGCGAAGTAATGACAAGAGATGTAATTACCTGAGTTGTTGTTTTCACAAATCCTAAAATGATTAAATGTTTATTTTACTTAACACAACGAAGACGGTTGTTACCGGCCTTGGAACTGACGACATGGAGACCATTGCCGAAGCCCCATACAAATGCACCGTAACCTCTGAAACCCGACGAAGACCAGTAACTCGTGGACATATTCAGTAGGCTTTTAATGCCAGAGTTCTTTTTTGTAGTAATGTATATTGCTGTTAATTCCGCATCTGTAGGAAGATGCCAACCTAAATCTGCACAGGCTTTTTTTGCTCCTGCCCAATAATTGTTATTTTTTGTGAATGGTTCTTCGCTTATGGGAGAATAACTCACATTAGCTTTAGCAACACACATGCTTCCGACTTGAACACAATCATCATCACCCAGTACCGCATTGAGTTCGCCGATGTCTTTGCCGACAACATTCGGTTTTGGTTGCCGTTTATGTCGTAAACTATCGCAACACAAGCCGTTGTGTTGCCCGGGATAAAGCTTTTGCTCGTGCTTCCGCCGTCGCTGTAAATTGCACTTCCGTTGTTCACCCAATCCAAGTATGCACAGCTCGGGTCGTAGGCGATTATGGCGTTTGTGCCGTCCGCGAAGCTAAGCCCTACCGTAGATTGTGTCCAGCCTGAATGTCCTAAATCCGTTCCGTCATTTAAATCACTTGTCGTAACCTCTGTTCCGCTTGAGCTTTTAAATGTTGAGACAAAACAATCATCTAAGTCTGCTTGTGCACATCTTTTAGCTACTTTTATG
>JAQVKX010000165.1 GCA_028694425.1 Candidatus Gastranaerophilales bacterium | reverse complement strand
CATAAATTGAACAATAATGCAGGAACTATCGAAGTAATCGCTGGACAGTATGAGGATACCCAAGGAGTTGCTTCCACCTTTACGCCCATAAACCTCTTTAATGTTAAGCTAAATAAAGGTGGAAAAGCCGAACTTCAGTTTCCAGCATCATACAACACCGCACTTCTTGTGATTGAAGGAAATATTATCGTCAATGGCAAAGACAAAGCACCCACAGACCATTTGGCATTAATGGCAAACGATGGTGAAACTTTTGAAATTGAAGCCTCGGATGATGCAGTTGTCTTGGTTTTAAGTGGGGAACCTATCAACGAACCCATTGCGGCTCAAGGTCCTTTCGTGATGAATACCAGACAAGAATTGATGGAAGCGTTTAATGATTTCAACCTCGGTAAATTCGGATATTTAGAAGATTAATTTAAAAAAAATCGAAGAATTATGATAGGCATAAAACAAGAAGATGATGGCAAGAAAGGTCGTTTTGTGATTTCTGAAAACAATGAAATGGCAGGAGAAATGACCTACACTTGGGCTGGAAAAGAGAAGTTTATTATTGACCATACCAGCGTTGACGAAAAGTTTAGCGGAAAAGGATTTGCAAAAACTCTAGTCCAGGCAGGCGTAGATTATGCAAGAAAAAATGAGGTAAAAATCATTCCACTTTGTCCCTACGCAAAAAGGAGATTTGATCAAGATGAAAGTATCAGAGATGTTCTGGCCTAATCAAAATTCCCGGTTTAATGACAGTCATATTAGGAGTTGCTTTAGGGTTAACTCCTAATATGCTTTTAAAAAAACAGTAACTTTAATAAAAAAATTATGTCGAACACAGCATTAATTATAGCCGAGCGCGCCGCCAGTATTGGCAACTTTATGGTAGGACGTTTGTTGCCTTTTCGTCAAAAAAGAGCAGTTGGCCCTTTCGTTTTTATCGATCATATGGGACCCGCCAAAATGAGTCCAGATGAGCATCTAGATGTGCCGCCGCATCCGCATATCGGATTATCTACACTTACTTTTTTATTTGAAGGATCCATTTTTCACAAAGACAGTTTGGGTTCACAGATAGAAATCAAACCCGGAGCCGTCAATTGGATGACCGCAGGAAAAGGGGTTGTACATTCTGAAAGAACACCAGAATATATAAGACCTACGGAAAAAGTGTTACACGGATTGCAAATTTGGGTGGCGCTGCCCAAGCATTTAGAGCAATGCGAACCTAGTTTTGCCCACATCGAAGAAACTGAAATTCCACATTGGCAAGAACAAGGAGCGGAATTTAAATTAATCGCCGGAACAGCTTTTGGTAAAACCTCCCCTGTTCCTGTGCACAGCGAACTTTATTTTATAGAAATAAAAAGCAGCAGCAAACAACAAATCAACATCGGAGAAAATCTCTATGGCGAAAGTGCCTTGTATATTTTGGAAGGCAGCATCAATGCGGATGGATTTAACTATGAATCCAAACAGATTTTAGTAGCAAAAGACAGCACATTGTGCACTTTTGAAATTGAAGCCAACAGCACAATCTATATTTTTGGAGGCATTCCTTTTGAAGAAGAACGGTTTATTTATTGGAATTTTGTAAACTCCGACAAAGAAGTCATCGAAAAAGCGAAGCGAGATTGGGAAGAACAAAACCATAAAGCTTTTCCCTTAGTACCAAGTGATGAAGAAGAGTACGTTCCGTTGCCAAGGTCTAAAACAATTTAAAGTTCTTAAACGGGCACATGAATTTTCAAAAGACATAAGTTACAGTTTACGCTTTCGGAGGGTACAAAATCCTTCTTTTGAAGCACTACCTACAACATTGTATAAGCATAATGCGGGATTTATTGCTAAATTAACAATTCTTCACGTAATAAAATTCCGGATAAAATGAAAATGTCATCACGGAAACCCGCACTACGCTTATACTTGACCGTTGGCGGTCATGCAAAGAAACGACACTGCACTAAATTATGAGTAAAGATTATATAAACAGAATCAACAATACATTAGAGTTTATAAACAATAATCTTGATAAAGAATTAAACCTTGCGATTATTGCAAAAATAGCTTTTTATTCTCCTTTTCATTTTCACCGATTATTTTCTGCAGTGACTGGTGAAGCTCCAAATCAATATGTTTTGAGAAAACGGATAGAGCGTTCTGCATATCAATTAAAACACTCGAAAGAAATACCTGTAATTGAAATTGCAATAAATAACGGATTTGAAAGTAATGCTGCTTTTACAAAAGCGTTTAAAAAGCACTACGGAATAGCTCCTAGCCAGTTAAGAAAAGAAACAAATGCATATAGCAAGATAAGACAAAAAGATAGCAAGAATGGCCAAAACCAATTAGTAATTTCTCAGGACATTTGTGATGTTAAAAAATATTTAGATATGGGAAATTACACACAAATTGAAGTTAAAACAATGCCAGCTATTAAAGTGGCATATGTAACTCAAGTAGGTTCATTTGAGGGCATAGGGAAAGCTTATGGAAAACTCATGAGTTGGGCAGGTGCAAAAGGATTAATAGGTGGAGAAACTGTTACTTGCTACCATGACAATCCGGAGGTGACTGAAATAGATAAAATAAGACAAAGTGCATGTATTGTATTAACAAAAGATGTACAACCAAGCGGAGAGGTGAAAACAACAACAATACAGTCAGGCAGACATGCAGTTGGTAAATTTGAAGTGACATTCAATGAATTTGAAAAAGCATGGCAAACGATGATGGTTTGGATTGCTGAAAACGACTATATCCCGAATGAGAAACGAGCGTTCTATGAAATTTATCGAAACAATTTTAAAAACCATCCGCAGCAAAAATGTATTATTGAAATCTGTGTACCTGTAAAATCTGATTAAAATGAAAAAGAAAATTTTAATAATAAGTGTAGTTGTTCTTTCTGTACTTGGAGTTGGAGGATATTTTGCTTACCAAATGATGATGGAACCAATGTATTTACCCAAAGACCTGACTACAAAAAAAGAGTACAAAAACTTACTTGCAACAGTCAATAAAGTAGATAAGGAAAATTATTTTGAATTGAATGACGGTATTTCATTATTTTATGAAAAACAGGGTTTTGGAGATACTCCTGTTTTAATTATTCATGGAGGCCCTGCTATCCCTTACGAAAAGCCTTGGAATGGTTTTGATAGTTTACTAAATGATTATACCTTTTACTATTATCATCAACGAGGTTCAGGAAAATCTACTCGCCCTTTTGATAAATTTGAGACCACTAATTTTTACAGTAATGCTATTACTTTAAACCATACATTGGGAATACCTGCACAAATAGCCGACATAGAACAAATAAGAAGAAAATTGGGGCAAGAGAAAATAATTTTAGTTGGTCATTCATTTGGTGGGTTTTTAGCAAGTATGTATGCTATTGAGTTTCCAGATAAAGTGGAATCACTTGTTCTGGTAACTCCGGCCGAAGTGATTAAATTACCTTCTGATGGAGATGGATTATATGGAGCTGTTCAAAAAAGACTGCCTGAAAATTTACATGCTGAGTATTCAGTGTATATTGAATCACTATTCGACTTTGGCAACTTATTTGAAAAATCAGAACAAGATTTAGTTAACGAGACCCTGAAATTCATCAAATACTTTGAGGTAGCAACAAATCAAAAAAATGAATCAAATCCTGAAAGTATAGGCGGTTGGATGCCCCAAGCTTTATATTTAGGGATGGGCGCTAAACATGATTACTCGGAGTATTTAAAACAGATAAAAGCTCCTACTTTAGTAATTTATGGTACGGATGATATTATTGAACAGAATAGCGTGCAGTTATATTTGGATTTTATACCGAATGTAACATTTGAATCAATATCAGGTTCTCATTTTATGTTCTATGATAATCCACTTGTATTTGGAAAAACAATTTCGAAATTTCTCGATAAACAAAACTAATGACAAAAAAAGGAGAAAACGATGAAACATGAATGGAGAAAAAAAGAAAAAGAGATTTATTTGCCAAAGAATAAACCTGTGCTTATAGATATTCCTGAGTTTAAATATTTTACTATTGAGGGTGAAGGGAATCCTAATAGCGATACTTTCCCTGAATTTATTGGAGTTTTATACTCATTATCATATGCAGTAAAGATGAGTTATAAAAAAGGTATTGAACCTGATGGGTATTTTGATTATACTGTTTATCCACTTGAAGGCATTTGGGACATTAAAAAAGATGCAAAACAGAACCATACAGGAACAATAAACAAAGATGATTTGATTTTCAAGTTAATGATAAGGCAGCCTGATTTTGTGAATTTGGACTTTTTTAGTAAAATACTAAAACTGACAAAAGATAAGAAACCTCATAATTTATTGGATTCCGTAAAATTTGAAACGATTAATGAGGGGGCATGTGTCCAAATGCTTCATTTAGGGAGCTATGATAATGAACACGAAAGTTTTAAGATTATGGAGGATTATGCTATTGACCAGGGACTAAAACGATTATCAAAGATTCATAAAGAAATTTATTTGACTGACGCAACAAAGACTGCTCCGGAAAGACTAAAAACAGTGTTGAGATTTCAGGTAGAGAAGAACGATAAATAAAGCACGAACCGCCAACAATGTATAAAAATAATAGCCGGGATAGTAGTAAATTCAAGGGTTGTAGCCCGCATCAACTTTCTTGTAATTTGATAGGAAAGGATCACGCAATCGGCTACTATTCTTATACTAAACGTTAGTTATAATGGTCCCCTTTTTTAGGTCAACAAAATTAAAAATTTAACGTATAAATAATTAAAAGTTGTCTTAT
>JAQVKX010000164.1 GCA_028694425.1 Candidatus Gastranaerophilales bacterium | reverse complement strand
AAAACCATCCTTCAGTAAATCAGTTTGAATATGCGCTCGCACTCTTTTTTTGGGATAGATAGCTTGCATCGCCAATTTCGGCATTGTCAAGGTAAATTTTAATGGCATATACCTGATGTTCATCTGTTTCTACGCCATAAGTAATCCATGTCGGCGCCGAAAGCCTTAAGGTGTCCATTTCCGGTGTCAACTCAACCCAAATAGCCGGAATATTATCCTCCGAGGGCTGTTCAAGTTCAGTCAGCGGGATTTCCGAAGGGGAAAACTCACAGGAGTAAAAACTCAAAAGCATGACCGCAGAACAAACAAAACATTTGATTTTTGGTTTCATGTGACTGATTTTTGGTTTTTTACGGGGTAAAATTAAATAAAAAAACGGTTTCCTCACCAAACCCCAATCAATGTTTTCTACAGGAAGATCGAAAAGAAAAAGGAAATTAAACACTTATGCAGTCCAACTATAGAGTTTTAATTTCATGCTTTATTGACAAATTATCAACTTTAAAGTTGCAAGATACGAAATCACATCGTATCTTTGCACCGATTTTTAATTTACATATGGCATCTAAACAAGAAGTTGAAACATACTTAAAGGAGCTAAAGGAGAAAATGGACATTTTCGGCATACTGTTTCTTGATGACCGTGGCAAAAATCAACAAACATTGCATGATTTAGAAATTTCACCTGCCAAACGTAAAGAAATTATAAGTGCGTTAAAGGCCGAAGATTATTCACAAGGTCCTTTAGAAGAAAAAATGCGTGGCATATTGCCTATGTGGGTTTTCGGTAAACATCTAAAAAAGAAAGAAGTGTACATAAAAGTAAGCATGGGAATTGAAAACAGCAGAGTGGTTTGTATTTCGTTTCATATTGCCGAACACCCCATGTATTACCCATTTAAAAAACAAAAATTATGAACAGTCCATTTACAGGTAAAGAAATGAGCATTGTAAAAGAGTGGAGAACCACGAGTTTTCGTAAAGATGAATTTAAGGTGTTGTTTCATTCGTACAAATGCGAAGATACAGGCGAGCAATTTGAGGATGATGCATTTGCACAATTGAATTACAATCAATTAGTGAACCATTACAGGGTAAAATACAGCATCCCTTTTACTGAACAAATTATATCAATTCGAGAAAAATATAATCTCTCGGCAGCAAAAATGTCCGAAATATTAGGTTTTGGCACTAATGTATATCGCCAATACGAAGGAGGTGAAGTTCCAAACCAGTCAAATGCAAAATTAATTCAGTTAGCCGACGACCCGCATGAATTTAAAAAACTGGTTAGTTACTGCACAACACTTGACCAGAAATTTCGAGAAAAAGCATATAAAACAATTGAAAACTTATTGGAAGAACAAAAGAAGAATAAACTTGAAAAGCAATTGGAAAATTATTTCTTTGGCACATGCCTTCCCAATAATTTAACTGGATTTAAAACACCTGATTTCAGGAAATTTTCGGAAATGGTTGTATTCTTTACCGAGAAGCTTGAACCATGGAAAACCAAGTTGAATAAGCTGTTATTCTATGCTGACTTCATCATGCATAAGCAATCAGGATTTTCGATGAGTGGTGTTCAGTATCGGGCTATTGACATGGGGCCTGTGCCCAATAATTTCAATAGTATTTATGAATATTTAGCCAATAAAGATGAGTTGGATATTTATTATACCAATTTTGCTGATGGCGGCACAGGTGAAAAGTTTAAGCCAAATCAGAATAAGACTTTCAACAAGAAATTATTTACTGAAAACGAATTGCAAATATTAGATTTGGTTGCAGAACGATTTAAAAACACATCGACTAATGAAATAATTGAAATCAGTCATAAAGAAAAAGCCTGGATTGATAACAATGCAGAAAGAAAGCTGATTGATTATAATTATAGTTTCGAACTAAATTGAGACTCCAAACACGAACAAAAATTAACGTCAGGCTTCAGCTTGGTGAACACCAAGCATCTCATTTTTAATAAAAAGCCGGCTTCAATACACGTATTGCCTGCTTTTATCCACCATGCTGCTTTTAACCGTTTTGGATGTTTTTAAACCTTGTTATAAAGCCTGTGGAGAAACCGGGAGTACCAACTATTGACCAGCCTCCGCCTCCGTTTTTTATGACTGTAATTTTATTGTTTTAGCCATGATAATCGGCTTAAAATCAATTACTTTTTGAACTAATAATCCCAAAAGTTTGGTCAGTGCCATCTTCAAAATAAAGCTTGAGCCCAACCATTCCCCATTTGTGGTTGCCTATAAATTCAATTTTTGAAACTCCGGGAATTCCTCTGCCGGTTTCCTGTACGTGAATGGTTTTTATTAGAAAGAAAGCCCATTCGTAGGTGTCCTTTTTTGAAACTTTGGTAACTTTTCTCACCAGGTTTTTCCCGTTGTGTTTTAAAGAATAGGTGTCTCCCTCTTTGGCATCATAGTTCATAATGGTAAGATTATCTTCTTCGTACACGCTTTGAAATCCTTTTGTGGTAATTCTGTAGTCGCGGCTCACACTCACGCGGTTGCCGCTCACATTAACATCGGGCATGGCCGAAATCATTTCCAAAACCGCCGGGTTTGTAATGGTTGCTGAATAAGAAATTGTTGAGATGTCTCCGTTTTGAGCGGTTACCACTGCTTCGGCATCTTTAACACCCTCGGGTACACCCGTAACCCCAAAAGTACTATTGACTGCTCCAATGGGAGATGGTTCGCCTTTAAGAGGTTTGTCGTCTCCATCGATTAAACTGCACGCCGGGAATGTCACTACGGTTAAAATTAAAATTGAAACGAAAGGTAAAATGTATTTTTTTATGATAAATTAGTTTTAAATGAAATGATTATTTTTATAAAATTTGAAAGCCAATATTCTGAATCCAATGATAAATGCAAGCAAAAATAATGGAAAAACGGATGTGGCAAAAAGAAAAACAGGCCAGCCGTAAATAAAAAGAAAACAGACAATCCAAATTCCTGAGGAAACAAACACAGCATAAATAAGTGCTTTAATCCTAAGGATATTCAGTTCGGGTTTCTCGTTTTTTTCCGATGAAAACCCGATGAAAATTAAGCCCAAAACCAAAAAAATGGCTGCTGTTTCATCGAGCAAATTGGTTTGTGCTACAACAAAAGTGCGGGTTTCCATGTATGATGTCAGAAAGGCAAAGATTTTTGCAGTGAAAAAATCAGGTTTACCTCCAGCAAAATAAAGGTAGCCAGCCAGGCCTCCAATTAGCAGCAAGGCTAATCCGGCGTACCTGTACCAGTGTTTCAACAGGGGGAAATAGAAATTTTGATTATTTGCATTGTCCATGTTGCAAATATACGAAAGAAGTATCCAATAGCAATTCTCATATTCTCTTTGATGCTATATGAATGATCCCGAATGAGTTGCAAACTCAAAGAAAGCGTGCTCCTCGTTATAAACGAGAGGTAGTTGGGGGATTTCCGCAACATAATTTTATAATCCAATTACAACGATATCGTTAATTCCGATCCATATTTAACACCTCTTACTTCACAAGCCATCCTGATAATTTTCTCAATACTGGTTTTGTTGTAATTTAAACCGAGCCACCAACCAGGGAGGAACTCAACTGCATGACTTGATTGTTCAGCTAAATCAGTTCTGTCAGGATATAAATCATATTTATTTTTTGCAAGAAATCTCCGTTTTTTGCCATGCTCAGGCAATAGAGTAAATCTTTCCAAAAAAGTATTGTCCTCTTTAGCAAAAATCTTAAAAATATTAATCATTACATCACGGGCGTTTCTTGCATTGAAATTCTTCATTTTATATGTGAAGCCTGGCTGTTTGTTTTTATTTTGGTCAAATACAACCTTATCTTTCAGTCTTTTCTTTCTAATAATTCGCTTATCAATATTTATTACAGGTTGTTCCACAATTGGGTATGATAAATTTTCAAGAAAATTTTCAACAAGCTCAAATTCTGGTTTATATCCACATAAGCTTTCCACCTTATCAGCCAATAACTCCAATAATAATTCTTCTTTTTCATCAATAAGTTTCCGCCATGCTATTGGTAAAGTATCTTTAATTTCACGTTGTTTTGAAACATTTCGGTAATCATCCCTGGCTGAATCAATTGCTAATCCACTTGCAACTCTTTCGTGATCTAAATAACGAGTAAATCTGTTATAACTTTCATCTAAATCACGCTCCAGAATATCAAGTTTGTAAACCCTTCTTTCCTGATAAAGCCCCTGCTCTCCGGGAAGGAAAAAGTGCCATTCCTGACCATCGGTTAATATTGCAAAAGGAATTCCTTGATGAAATGCATACTCAAAAAGTTGTTTTTCGAATCCTTCTGCATTGCCAACCTGTTTAACTTCAATTAATACCATCGGTTTGTTCCGGGGATGACACAATGCAAAATCTACCCTTTTACCGAAAATGGAGTATTCAGGAATAACTATTTCAGCATCAAAAATATCCCATCCTAAAACGCTCAGCAAACGCAAAACAATTCCCTGGGAAACAGATGCTTCACTTGTAAAACGTCCATGTTTGATGTCGCATGCAATTGATTTAATTGTGTTTTTAATATCCATAGTCAAATAAAATTTTGGTAGTTTTAGCCAAGTAGTATCCCAAAAAGTGAGTAATTGCTATCTCGATTCAATACAAAGTTAAACATATTTAAATACTTTTCAATCCTCTCCCCTTCATTTGTAAAGGGGTAGTTGGAATAATTACTTACGCAGATTATACGATATTTCGAAATTTTCACCTTTTAGTATGAACTCTAAGTCTCAGAAAAATATATGTTTCATTGTTTGTTGAACCCTCACAGGAGTCAGATGTTATAATTCATAATTTTGAATTTATTTATC